>NZ_JBSFUU010000086.1:0-42693 GCF_053591955.1 Streptomyces sp. NPDC002845
TACCGGGGCTCCGCTTCTTACGTCCCGAGTCACCGCAGATCAGCGCGTACTTGTCAGCGCCTCCGAAGCCGTAACTTCACGGCCTTGGGCTTTGGCCCAGAGGTTGGCGAAGGCCTGCGAGCGGATCAGGTGCATCCAGTCCGGACGGTACAGCTCCCGGTTGTAGTTCGACTCCCCCATCGTGGAGACGAACTTCGAGTACATCGCCTTCACATACTCCAGCATCGCCTCGTCCCCGCCGGCGATCGCGGTGTCGCGAGCATCCTTGAGCGCGATCCGGAACTTCTCCAGCAGGCTCTCCGTCGCGCCCGAGGTGAACGACTCGTGGATCTCGGGAGGTTCACACAGGGCGTACTTCGGACCCGAGAGCCGCAGCAGCAGGCGCAGGGTCGGCTCGGTCACCCACAAGGGGCCGGGCTCGTCACGGTCGCCGATCGGGTTGGGCAGATACGCACCATGCTCCCATGCCGGCGGAGTGATCAGGTGGACCCCGGCCCGGCGCCGGTCATGCCCGCCGCCGGTGGAGTGCTCAAGCTGGCCGAGCGGCAGGTGTGTCTTGAGGGCGGAAAGGTAGGCGCCGTTGATGTCCAGGGCCGTCACCTCGTGCCAGCCTGCGGGCAGTTCGGGGCGGGTCCACCTGGGGCGGGCCTCCCAGATCTGGTCGGCACCGCGCGCGGACTGCTTGCGCAGGATGTCCGGGATCCAGGGGTGGGCAACGATGGCGTAACGGCCGCCCTTGCGGCAGTCGTCCAGCAGGGCCATCGCATCCGGGATCGCCCGCTTGACCAGGGCCGCGGTCGCCGCCTCCACATCACCCTCATGCGCCTCGAGCGCCTCGGCCACAGCCACCGCGATCGCGTCGGACGACGGGTCGGTGGTGGACGCAGCCCGCACACGCCGGCCGGTGGGCGCGGCCTGTACGGGTTTCGTCGTGCGGCTCTGCGGCCGCCGGGCGGGTGGGGGCTCTGGGGTGGCGCACTGGGCGGGGTCGAGGTGCTGGGGGAAACCGGCGACCTGGTCGCGGGCAAGCTGCCCGCACAGGACACACGGCTCGGGCACGGCCAGGGCCTCGACATCGTCGGCTTCCGGCACCGGGTACGGCTGATCAGCCGTACCCGGCCGCTCCGCAGCCGTCGCAGCACCGCCGCCCGACGTGGCGGGCCCGGCTTGAGGGAGGTCGGTGTGAGCAGCGGTTTCGGCCTGCCGGGCGGCATCAGGGTCGGCGAGCTTGGCCTGAACGCCTTTGAGGAAGTAGGCGTAGCGCTCACGGACCTCACCGGCCGGGTCGCGGCCCGCTTCCCAGCCGCCGACCGTGGAGGGACTCACTCCCAGCGCCCGGGCCACCTGCGCGCGGGAGAGGTCCAGTGCTTCACGCAGGGCGCGGCGCTGCTCGACCGGGGGCAGTTCGGCCTCTTTGCGGGCCGCGGCGAGCAGGGCGTCGATCGCCTCGAACTGCGGTTTCACCGCGCCTCTCCCTTCACGGGCGGCCGCCGCCGTCCGGCGCGGCGCGCGTCGGGCAGTGCCTCGCACGCCCGGGTCGGGCCCGCCAGGAAGTCCAGGACATCCATGCCGTAGTGCACGGCCAGCGCCTCGCAGTCGGCCAAACTCCAGGCGGCGGCCCCAGACTGACGGCGGCTCACCTGCGCCTGTGTCACCCCCAGCGCCTCAGCCAGTCTAGCCTGCGACTCGCCCGAGGCATGCATCAGTGCCGCCACCACCAGCCGCACCCGTTCCGGCAAGGGCATTCCCATGACCTCTACTCTACCAGAGTCATGCTATTAATGCATTATTTATGAGTGATTTGCATAGCTTTCTTGTGGTGGCCCGCGGTCCCGGAGGGCGGGTTACGGCTGGCGGGCGCCGCGGTGCATCGGGTCTCCGCACCCGGGCACACCGCCGCGGCGGTCGCGTCCCGCGAGGTGGTGCAAGCGATCAGGCACTTTGCCCTCCGATACCCGGACCGCGATGATCTCCGCGCCAGTGCGGCACGCGAAGTGCCCCGGTCACGCGCCGGAAAGTGCCCCGCCCGGTCGAAGTCCCCGGCGTGACCTGCGAGTTCCGGTCCGTTGATCGGCTGCACCACCCGGAGGGACGCCATCGCCGCGGCCACGTGTCCGAGAGCGAAGTCCGTCCCCACCGTGATCGCGTGGTGCGGGTCAGGGCACCAGCGGGTTGTCCCGGGTGAGCTCGATGGTGTGCATCTGGCGGCGCAGCTGCGCGGGCAGGGACGGCAGGTGCGTCGACGAGGACTAGCTGCGTCAGGTCGCGGCCGAGGCCCTGGGCGAGGTCTACTTCCGCGACAACGGCCGCCGCGCCCACGGCCTCGAAGTGAAGCTCACCGACGTCCTCGACCTCGAATTCGAGCTGTAGCCAGGCCGGCGCAGGTGGTCGGTGGTGAGGGTGAGGCGGTCACGCCCGGCAGCCGCAGCGCTCGTCAGCACCCGCCGTGGTACGGCCCTGTGCCCTGGCTGTGCAGGCGGGCGCCGGACGATGATGGGGCCCTGGCGCCGCGCGTGACTCTTGACCGTCAGGCGCGCCCGGTAAGGGCACTGAGCAGGGAACGGCATCGGGGAGAGCGGGCAGCAGGGGCGTTGCGGACCATGCCGCTGGCCGGGGAGCTGACCGCGTCGCTGATCAACCGGGTCGCGGCCCGCTACGACTCGACCCGCATGCCGTCACGCCAACGCCCCGTTCGCATGCGCCGCAGCGAGACTGTTGCCGTCCCCGGGCTGCAGGCCAGGGCACAACCGCCTGACGGCCCGGCGGGACGCTGCGGGCGCCGAGCAGACGAGATAGCGGATCTTTGCTGGGATCCAGGTCGCTGGCCGGCTGCTGCCCGGTTAACTTCTGCTCCGCCACGCGTACGCGGGGCCCGCAGTCACTCGCGTCTGCTGCCGGGGAGAGCGTGCCTGTGGCCCGCTTCCGTCTCAACACCAGCGGCGTCCTGCTCCAAGCGCGTCGGGGTCGGGGCAGCCCAGGGAAGTGAACACTCTTGCCGAGATCCTCAACGGCGTGGCTGGAACCGCAGATGTCCGCGGCAGAGGTCTGGGACAGGAAGCATGACGCTGTCCTGCCCCGGCCGAGCACCCTCAGGTAGGAGTGAGCCCGGCCGGAGAACAATGGCGCCGTGGCCGCCGAATGATGATCGGCGGCCAGCCCTTTCGTCAGCGGTTCGCGTCCGACGTGGGCGGCGCCTTCCAGATCCACGTGCAGGTACGCACTGAACCGGAAGTCTCAGAGACAGCGTCCGCCGATCGATCAGATCGACATCCGGAAATCTCGCCGATACCACACCAACGGTGATGCGGTCGCCCCGCGCCCGCGCATTCCCGTGAGTTCACCGATCAGCAGTGTGTGGTCACCGACCGGTATCCGACTGTTCGCGGTGCACCTAAACGCGACCGTCACATCAGCGAGGTACGGCACCGTCGAGTCGGGCCAGTCCGCGAGGCGCACACCGGAGAACCGGTCCACGCCACTGGTGGCGAAGGTCCGGGCCAGATCCCTGTGGTCGCTCCCGAGGATGTTGATGGAGAATTCAGCGGCTTCGGACAAGGCCGGGAAGCAGCTGGACGTATGCGACATCCCTACGAGAACAAGCGGTGGCTCCAGCGAAACCGAGGTCACTGAGCTGGCAGTGAATCCCCAGGGACGCCCCTCCGTGTCCCGCGCCGTGACAATGGTCAACGGCGCGGCGAGCAACGACATGGCCTCGCGGAACTCCTCACCGTCCAGGGCAGGCGGGCTCCCTTCGACCTGTGTGCTCACCATGCGCACCTCCCGCTGAGAGCTATCGGCTGGACGAGGACTGCTGGGCGGCCTCGCGCGCCTGGGCCGCGAAGTCGTTCCGGCGCTCCGAGACCCACTGCTGCGACGCGCGCCGACTCTCCAGAGCGCCCGTGAAGTGCGGGGCCACATAGCGGGCGAGCAGTTCGTAGCTGCGCTTGGTCTGTTCGCGCGTGGCCCAGTCCTGGGTGTTGACCAGCAGGGTGCCGAACCCGCCGCTCTCGTCGAGCATGCGCTGGATCGCTTCGATCGCGTCGTCGACCGAGCCGATGATGGCCGTGCGTGTCTCCACCGCCACCTCGGCCTCGCGCCCCTCCGGCAGCTTCGCCTGGGCTCCGACGGTGTCCCGGACGTACTCCCGGAACCACCGGGCCATCCCGTCCTGGACCTGGCTCAGGGCCTCTTCCCGGGTTTCCGCGACATGTACACAGATGGCGACCCGCCACTTCGACCGGTCGACGGTCTTGCCGTACTTGGCCGCTTCGTCCTCCGCGGCCGCCCACAGCCGGGCCAACGGCGGTTCCTCCATCCCGGGCCGCCCGGCGAAGGTGAGGGAGGTCAGGCCGTACCGGCCCGCCAAGCGCATGCCCCGCTCGGATCCGGCACTGGCCACGGCCATGTCGAAGCACGGCTTGGTGTAGGGCTTCAGGTGCAGGCGGGCTTCTCGCAGCTCGAACCAGTCCGTCTTGACGGTGACCGGTTCGTCGCCGGTCAGCAGCTGCACCAGGGCGTCGAGGGACTCGGCCATCATGCGCCGCTGGTCGCCGGCCGCGATGCCCATCATGTGGGCATCCGCAGGCGACACCCCGGCGCCCATCCCGAACATGGCCCGCCCGCCGCTCTGGTGGTCGAGCTGCACGATGCGGTTGGCGGTGGTGAGCGGGTGGTGGTACGGCAGGCTGACGACACCCGTACCCAGTTTGATCCGGCGGGTCCGCTCGGCCGCGGCGGCCAGAAACAGCTCCGGCGAACTGACGGTGGACCAGCCGCCGGAGTGGTGCTCGCCCACCCAGGCCTCGTCGATGCCGAGCACGTCCAGCCACTCGATCAGGTCCAGGTCCCGCCAGAAGGCGGTCGTGGGGTCCTCGTCGAGCGAGTGGAACGGCGGGATGAACGCGCCGAAGCGGAGGGTCATCGCTGGCTTCCTTCGTCGTCGTGTCGTGAGTGCATGAGGGAGTCGTCGAGCCAGGTGTTCAGCTCGTCCACCAGACGGCGCAGTTGCGGCTGCTGCATGACGGTGTAGTGGTCGCCGGGCAGATCCACGACGTGTGAGTCGTCCGGGAACAGCTCCTGCCAGACGGCAACCACCGCCTCGGTGGCGCCGTCCTGGGCGCGGAAGAAGCGGACCGGGCCCTCGTAGGTCCCCGGCTGGTAGCGGAGCAGGGCCCGGAAATTGCGTGCGAACCGCTCGAAGATGGCGCCCAGGGTCTCGACGTCGATGTCGGCCGACAGCACTGACAGCCGGCGCGCCTCGGCGTGCAGCACGCCCAGCGCCTGGGTGTGTCCGCCGGCCCCGCGGAAGAAGTCTGCTCCGGGCTCCCAGGGCGTGTCATTGAGACCGCCGAGATCGCGGGCGAACCAGGACAGCAGTACGGCGTCGTCGACGTGCTCGTCATCTGTCGGTCCCGGCGGTTCCATCAGGTCGATGACGGCCAGATGTTCCACTGTCCGCCCTGCCCGGGCGAGTTGCTGGGCGATCTCCAGGGCCACAACGCCTCCCATGGACCAGCCGCCCAACCGGTAGGGACCGTCGGGGTCGACCGCCGTGATGGCCTCGGCATAGTGGGCGGCCAGGTCGGCGACGGTGGTCAACTCCGGGCCGTCGGGCACCTGGAGGGCGTAGAACGGCTGCTCTTCTCCGAGGAGCGCGGCGAGTTCGGCGTAACAGAGGACATCGCCGCCCACAGGGTGCACGAAGAACAGCGGGGGCCTGCTCCCCTCGGTCCGGATCGGAACGAGGGCCGTGCGCCGCAGACCTGCCCCCGCGTCCCGGACGGCTTCCGCGAGCAGCGCGATCGTCGGGCGGGCGAACAGGGTGGACAGGGGCATCGAACAGCCCAGACGACTGTGTATGCGCGCCATGAGGCGTACGGCAAGCAACGAGTTACCGCCGAGCGCGAAGAAGTCGGCGTGCACCCCGATGGGAGCGTCGGGGAAGAACTCGCCCCAGATCGCCGCGAGTTCCGACTCGACGTCGTCCCGTGGTGCGACCGCGGCACCGTCGTCGTCCGTATGCGCGCCTGGTACGGGCAGTGCCGTCCGGTCGACCTTGCCGTTGGCAGTGAGCGGCAGCCCGTCCAGAACGAGGATGTGCTGCGGCACCATGTACACGGGCAGCGTCTTGCCCAGCGCCTCCCGCAGCCTCCCCGGCGCGTCGAGCGGGTCGTGTCCCTCGTCCAGCACGGCGTACGCGACGAGTTGCTTGGCCCCCTGCCGCTCCCCCACTGCGGATACCACCGCGGCACGCACCCCGGCGCACTGCAACAGCGCGGCCTCGATCTCGCCGAGCTCGATCCGGTAGCCCTGGACCTTCACCTGGAAGTCCTCACGGCCCAGGAACTCGATGGTCCCGTCCGGCAGATAGCGGCCGAGGTCACCGGTCCGGTAGAGCCGCTCGCCGGTGGAGGGGTGCCGCAGGAACGCGGCGCGGGTCTTGGCCTCGTCGCCCAGGTAGCCGCGCGCGAGGCCGGCCCCGGCGATGTGAAGGTGGCCGGGCACCCACACGGGGCACGGTTGCATGGCGTCGTTGAGCACATGGAACTGCTGGCTGCACATTGGTGTGCCGTACGGGATGCTCGCCCAGGTCGGGTCGACCTCGCCGATGGGGTGGAGGATCGACCAGATCGAGGCCTCGGTCGCACCGCCCAGGCTCCACACGGCCGCGTCCGGCACCAGGGCGCGGATGCGGTCGGGAAGGGTGACGGGAATCCAGTCCCCGCTCATCAACACCGTGCGCAGCGCGAGCGTCCCGCTGTACCCCTCATTGAGGGCGTGCTCGGTGAACATCTCCATCAGTGAGGGGACGCTGTTCCACAGCGTGACCCCGTGATCGGTGACGAGTTGCGCCCAACGCGCGGGCTCCCGGTGGGCCTCGGGCTCTGGCAGCACGATCGCACCGCCGGCGGCCAGGATGCCGAAGACGTCATAGACCGAGAGGTCGAAGTTGAGCGCGGACAGGGCGAGCACCCTGTCCTCCTCAGTGACGCCGAAGCGCTCGTTGATGTCGAGCACTGTGTTCAGGGCACCGGTGTGCTCGATCATCACGCCCTTCGGCGTCCCAGTGGATCCTGAGGTGAAGATGACGTATGCCAGATCGTCCGGACGCGCGGCCGACGGCTCGCAGGGCCTTGCGTCCAGTGCCTCGACCTCGGGCCCATCGACGCTCAATCGCACGGTTTCGTCCGGCCACGCTGCCCGCTCCGCCACCCGGCTCTGGGTCAGGACGAGCGTGATGCCGGCCTTCTCCAGCAGCAGTCTCAGGCGCTCCTGAGGGACAGCCGCGTCGATCGGTACGTAGGCCGCTCCGGACTTCAGCACGCCGATGGTCGAGGCGACCTGTTCCCAGCCCTTCTCCATCACGATGCCGACGAACGAGCCCGGTCCCGCTCCCTGTCCGCGCAGCCAATTGCCCAGCCGATCGGTGTGCGCGTCGAGCTCCCCGTAGGTCAGTGTGCGGTCCGCCGCGATCACGGCGGTGCGTTCCGGGTGGGCGGCGGCCCGCTCGGTGAACGGCTCGTGCAGCAGCCCGGCGGGCAGCGGCGCGGAGGTGGCGTTGACGCCCCGGCGCAGGGCCAGGTCGGTGTCCGGTACCAGGACCGGGGCGGGGCGCTGCCAGGCCTGTTCGTCGTGGCACAGGCCGTGCAGGACGTCCACGTAGGCCGCGAACATCGCGTCGACCATGCCTTCGGGGAAGATCTCCTCGATGACGTCCCAGTTCACGATCAGTGCGCCGGCGTCCTCGACGACCTGGTGGTCCAGCCACACCTGGGGCGTGCGGATGGAGCTGGAGACCTCGCGGCCTCCTTGCCCGAGCGAGGTCAGATGCTGGGCGAGGCCCGTGGCGGCCGCGGAGTCCTCCTTGGCGGCAAAGTTCACCGTGCTCGCGAAGACCACGGGCATGGCGGCCCGGCCGGCGCCACCGCGAACCCGGTGCAGTTCGCGCAGCACCTCGACCCCGCTCACATGGTTGTGCTCCAGGTCGTTCCACAGCTGCTTCTGCACGCGGTCGGCGCGCAACGCGAAGCCGTCCAGAGCCGCGCTGTCGATCTCGAGCAAGGTGGTGGCGCTGAAGTTGCCTACCACGTTGCCGACGTCCGGGTGCAGGGGCAGCCGGTTGAAGAACAGAACATTGAGGGTGAACCGGCTCGACTTGCTCCAGGCCGCCAGGACCTGGGCGTACGCGGTGCACAGGGCCGCCGAGGGCGTGACGCCGACCGCTGCCGCGTACTTCTTGAACCGGGCCCAGTCCTCCGACGCGATCCGGTCCGAGCGGTGGGTGAACACCGGTCGGTCGAGGGAGGCGGGGTCCTTGGCCAGCGGCAGTTCGGGAGCAGGCGGGAGCGACTCGACGCGACCGCGCCAGTACTCGAGCGAGGCGGTGTGCAGGGCGGTGCCCTCGATGGACCGCGCGGTCACTACGTAGTCCCGGTAGGTGAGGGGGACTTCGGGCAGTACGGCAGACCCGTCGCGGTACGCAGTCGCCCATTCACGGAAGAGGAGAGACGTGCTCCACGCGTCGATGATCAGGGCGTCGAGGCCGATGTGCAGGCGGGTACGCCGCTCGTCGACCACAGTGGCCCGGATGTCGAAGAGCGGCCAGCACGTGGTGTCGAAGACCTGGTCCCTGACGTCCTCGTGGATCTCCCGCAGCAGCCGGTTGCGCTCCTCCTCGCCGTACGGGCGCAGGTCGGTGGTGCGTATCTCGTACGGCGGCACGTCGGCGAGCACCCGCTGGTGGCCGTCCTCCGTCATGACCGCGCGCAGCATGTCGTGACGCGCGACCATCGTCCGGAATGCCTCGGTGAGTCGGACCAGATCGACGTCTTCCACGTCGACCTCGATGAAGAAGTAGGTCGAGACGTTGCCGAGCTCGAAGGCGCTCGACCGTCCTACGAGGTAAGCCTGCTGAAGGTCTGTCAGTGGGAACGGCTCATACCGCGAGCTGTCGTCCGGGACGAGCACCGGGAGCCTGACACTCTCCGGGGCCGGCGTACCAGCCGTGTCGAAGCCTTCGGCCTCCTTGATCTCACCGAACAGGCCGAGGATCTCGGTGCCGAGCGTGTGCACACTGCGGCCGTCGAGGAAGATCACGAGGGGCAGGGAGACGCCCAGTCCGGCGGAGAGGGCCTCCTTGACCTCCAGGGCCATGAGCGAGTCCAGGCCGAGGTTCTGCAGCGGCTCATGCACGTCCAGATCGGTTTCGCTGCCGCCGAGAGCCCTGGCCACCGTGCGTGCCAGGAGTTCCCGGACCGCTCCGGGGTCCCGCGGCGACGCGGGCACGGCGGCGGACGCCACGGAGGCGGGTTGTGCCGTGTTCCTTTCCAGGGGGCGTGGTTCCTGCGGCTGGGCCCGCAGCAGCCGGTCGCGCTCCGCCCGCCTGAGGCAGACGCCGTCCGCCTCGGCCAGCAGCCGTCCCCGGTCGTCGTACAGCCGGACTTCGGCGAGCAGCATCGCGGAAGGGTCGGAGGACGGCAGCAGCCTCGCCCAGCAGTACGTCGGGCCGGTGCCGACGGAGCCGTGCAGCAGGAAGCGGTCGATACCCACCAGCATGTAGGTGGCGTCCGCCGGGCTCTCCGGGGGCAGGCAGGCGAACAGCGTCTGGAACAGTGCGTCCGTCAGACCGGGATGCAGCCGGTAGGCGTCGGCCTCCCCGGGCCGCGGCGGCCGCATGCGGGCGAATGCCTCGCCCGCACCGCTGTGGATGTGTTCGACCCACTGTGCCGAGGGGCCGAGATAGAGCTTGCGCCGCCACATGCGGCGGTAGAAGTCGTCGCCGGAGATCTCGGTCGTGAGCCGGCCGCGTACGGCGTCCAAGTCCTCGTCGGCCGGCGCCACGTCCGACGCCGGCCCCATCCTGCCCTGCGCGTGCAGGACCCACCGCGCTGCGTCGTCGTCCTGGGCGCCGGCGGCGAAGTAGCGGTAGGAGACGCGCTGTCCGCCGGCGGCGTCCTGGTCGACCACGAGTTGCACGTCGGTCTGCTCGCCGGGTTCCAGAATCATGCTCTGCAGGACCAGACAGTCCTCGACCAGCAACGGACCCGTGCCGTACAGCTCCCGGCCCGCCTCGAACGCCGCCTCCAGGTAGACACCGATGTTGACCACCGGGAGTCCGTCCATCACACAGTCGCCCAGGCACGGGTGTGCCTCGGCGCCGAGCCGGGAGTGGAACTGCACGGCAGGCAGCGGGGATGGGACGCGCTCGCCGAGCAGCGTCGGTGACAACCCGTCCGCGGGCACCCGCGCCGTCCCGGCCGCGGGCTGGGGACGGGTACTCGGCCGGAACCAGTGGCGGCCACGCTGGAAGGCGTACGTGGGCAGCTCGGTACGGCGTCGGCCGCGCCCGGCGTCGTACTGCTCCCAGTCGACGACGGCACCCAGCGTGTACAGGGCACCCAGGCTGTCCAGCGCGACCCGCCAGTCGTCGTGGCGGGGGCGCAGGGACGGCAGGAACACCGGCCGGCGGTCGTCCTGCTCCGGGTCCGCCGCGCCGGCCGCCTCGGCCGTCAGGAAGCGCTTGGCCATGCCGGTCAGCGTGGGGGCGGGCCCCATCTCCAGGAAGATTCGGTAGCCCTGCCGGTACAGGGTGGTCATGCCCTCGTGGAACCGCACGGCCTGGCGTGCGTGCTCGCGGAGATAGCAGGCCGTGAAGGCCTGCTCCCCCGTCAGGGGCTGTCCGGTGACGTTGGAGATGACCGGGATCCGGGGCGCCCGGAACGTCATCCCGGCCGCCTCCCGTTCGAAGGCGTCGAGCGCCGCCTCCATCAAGGGTGAGTGGAAGGCGCGGGTCACGGTCATCCGCTTCGCGCGCACTCCCTGGCCGGCCAGGGTGGACAGCAGGGCGTCCACTGCGGCCGCGGTGCCCGAGACGACGATGCTCTCGGGTCCGTTGACCGCCGCGATCGACAGTTCGGCCGCGAAGGGCTCCAGCGCCGTGGCCACCTGCTCCTCCGAGGCGAACACCGCGGCCATGGCGCCTTCGCCGGCGAGCTCGTGCATGAGCTGTCCGCGGCGCGTGGCGAGCCGCAGGGCGTCGTCGAGTTCCAGGACGCCGGCAACACAGGCCGCCACCAGTTCGCCGATGCTGTGGCCCAGGACGGCCGAAGGCTCAACGCCCCAGGAACGCCACAGCTCGGCGAGGGCGTACTCGACGGTGAACAGCGCCGGCTGCGTCCAGCACGTGTCGTGGATGAGGTCGGCATCCTCGGGCGCGGGATCGAGTACGGACAGCAGAGGGCGGTCCGTCAGCGGGCGCAGCACCTCGGCGCAGTGGTCGACGACCCGTCGGAAGACGGGTTCCGTCGTGTAGAGGGTGCGGGCCATGCCCGCGTACTGCGCGCCCTGCCCGGTGAAGAGGAAGACGACCTGGGGCCGGGACCCCGCCTGGACGTGCCCGCGGCGGATGCCTGCGGGCTGCTCGCCCGCGGCGGACGCGGCGAGCCGCTGCCCCATCTCCTCGGCGGAGGCGGCGGTCACCGCCAGCCGGTGTGGGAAGTGGGACCGGCCCGTGGCGGCGGTGAAGCAGAGGTCGCCCAGTTCGGCGTCCGTCGCGGCAGCAAGCCGGTCGCTGTACCGACCGGCGAGGGCGGTGAGCGCGGCCGGGCTCTTCGCGGAGAGCGTGAGGAGCTGCGCGGTGCGCTCCGGGACGACCGCTGCCGCCACCGGGACGTCGTCCGCGGGCGCCTCCTCGATGATCAAGTGGGCGTTCGTGCCGCTTGCGCCGAACGAACTCACCCCGGCGATACGGGGGTTCTCTCCGCGGGGCCACGGCACACCGCCAGTGGGGATCTCGACGGAGAGGTCCTCGATGCCGATCTCCGGGTTGACCTCGGACAGATGCAGGTGCGGTGGTATTCGCTCGTGCCGCAGGGACTGCACGACCTTGATGAGCCCGGCTACTCCGGCGGCCGGTTCCAGGTGACCGACGTTGGTCTTGACGGACCCGACCAGCAGCGGGCCCGCCTCGCCCCGGTCGCCGAGCACGGCGTCCAGGGCACGCAGTTCCAGCGGGTCACCGAGCGGAGTCCCGGTGCCGTGCGCCTCCACGTAGCCGATCTGCGCCGGTTCTACGGACGCGGCCCGCATGGCCTGGCGGATCACCGCTTGCTGGGCGGATGAGTTCGGCACGGTGACACCACTGCTGCGCCCGTCCTGGTTGACGGCGGAACCGCGGATGACGGCGAGGATCCGGTCACCCTGGGCACGGGCATCCGAGAGCCGCTTCAGCACGACGACTCCGCAGCCCTCGCTGCGCACGTAGCCGTCGGCGCTCGCGTCGAACGTCTTACACCGGCCATCCGCCGCGAGCATGTGCGCCTTGGACGCCACGACGAACCACTCGGGTGCCAGCAACACGTTGACCCCACCTGCCAGGGCCAGGTCCGTCTCGCCGGATCGCAGGCTCTGGCAGGCCAGGTGCGCCCCGACCAGGGAGGAGGAACAGGCGGTGTCGACGGACAGGCTGGGGCCGCTGAGGCCGAGCCAGTACGACAGCCGACCGGCCGCGAAGGTGGACGCATTGCCGGTAAGGCTGTAGGCCTCCAGGTCCACCGAGTCGACCTGCTGCATCTGCGCCTGCATGTAGTCGTAGGTGGTGATCCCGAAGTAGACGCCGGTGTCCGAGCCCATGAGCCCGGCCGGCGCCTGGCCCGCGTGTTCGAGGGCCTCCCAGCTGACCTCCAGCAGCAGGCGCTGCTGGGGATCGAGAGCGGCGGCCTCGCGGGGGGATATGCCGAAGAACGCCGGGTCGAACCGGTCGACCTGGTCCAGGAACCCTCCGCGTCGGGTGGACATCTTCCCCGGTGCGTCAGGAGCGGGGTCGTAGAACCTCCCGGCGTCCCAGCGGGAGGCGGGGATCTCGCCGATGCCGTCTCCGCCGCCCTCCAGGAACTCCCAGAACGCCTCGGGGCTGTCCGCGCCCCCCGGCATACGGCAGCCCATGCCGACAATGGCGATGGGCTCCGTCCTGGCCTGCTCCACCTCGTCGAGTTCGGCACGCAGCCTGCGGATCTCCCGCACGCTCTGCGCGAGGACGGACTGCCGTTCGAGACCGTGGTCTGTCATCGGGAACCTCCTGCGGTACGGGTCGAGGCGCGGACTTCTTCGGCCAGCAGAGCGAGGAGTTCCTCTTCCGGGAGATCGTCCATGGAGCCCGGTGCGGGCAGGACGGTTCGCGTGGCCGTGGGGGCTCCGGCATCCCGGGCCGCGTTCGGCAGCGGTGGCACCGGATCGGGGTCGGGCGCGACAGCCGGTTCGCCCAGCAGCCGCTCGGCGAGTCCCAGCAGATGGACGGAGAGCGCCCCGACCGAGGGGTGCTCGAACATGACGGGTGCCGGCAGCTTGCGCCCGAACCCGGCTTCGAGCCGTACCCGGACCCGGGCGGCGAGCATCGAGTCCATGCCCATCTGGAAGAAGCCGGCGTCGGGATCGATGCGCTCCGGGGCCATCTCGAGGATGTCGGCCACGGCGTTCCGCACGAACTCCACGACCAGGTTCCGCCGTTCGGTGCCGACCGCCGGGGCCAGGCGGTCGAGCAGCTCCGCCGCCGAGCCGCTCTGCGCCGGCGCGGACTGCGGCCGTGCGGGTTCCTGCGGCCGGAGGGCGGCCCGTTCGGTGACGACGGCGATGCGTCGCTCGCCGGGGTCGCGGAACCAGAACCGTTCGTGCTGCCAGGTGTATCCGGGGAGCGGGACCGGGCGCGCTCCGGTCGGCGCCGGCTGGTCCAGCGACACCGGGATGCCGTGCGTGTGCAGTGCGCCGAGGATTTCCAGCATGCCGTGCGTCTCGGGCTCGTCCCGCCGCATGGCCGGCAGAGCGAGTCCCTCCCGTTCGCTGAACTCGAAGCACTGCTCCACCGCGGACATCAGGACGGGGTGCGGGCTCATCTCGATGAACACGCCGTTGTCCCGGGCGATGAGCGTCTGGACGGCGTCCCAGAACAGCACGGGCTCCCGGAGGTTGCGCATCCAGTAGTCGGCGTCGAAGTCCGAACCGTCGGACCACTCCCCCGTCACCGTCGACAGGATGGGAATGCGGGAGGGGCGGGGTGACAAGTCGGCGAGATCGGCGAGGAGTTCGCTTCGCAGCGGATCCACCTGGGGGCTGTGCGAGGCGACGTCGACCTTCACCGGGCGGCAGAAGACATTGCGCTCGCGCAGGTTCTCCGCCAGGTCGACCAGGGTCTGCGGATCACCCGACAGCACGGTGGAGGTCGGGCTGTTGCTGACGGCCACGGACACCTTGTCCCGGCAGTCCTCGATGAGCCGGTCCGCCTCGTCCAGCGGCAGGGCCACGACCAGCATCGCTCCCTGGCAGCTGATGCGGCGCAGCAGGGCGCTGCGTCGGCAGATGATGCGGGCGGCGTCTTCCAGGGTGAGCGCTCCGGCGATGTGCGCCGCCGCCACCTCGCCCATGCTGTGTCCGACCACGGCGTCCGGTTCGAGGCCGAAGGAGCGACATCGTGCGGCGAGTCCGACGGCGAGGGCGAACAGTGCGGGCTGGATCAGATCGATGCGGTCGAGCTTCGCCGCATCGTCGATCCGCATGACATCGTCGATGATCGAACGGCCGCCGAGCCACGGGCGCATGGCGTCGTCGCACTCGGTCACCGCGGCCCGGAACACCGGGCAGGCTTCCAGCAGCTCCCGGCCCATCCCGGCCCGCTGGGACCCCTGCCCGGGGAGGACGAAGACGACTTTGTCGGCCACAGAGCTCGTGGCACGGCCCGTGACTACTCCGGCGGGCTCCTCTCCGTCCAGCCACCGCGTCAGCCGGTCCGCCGCCTCGATGTGCGAGCCGGCCACGACGGCGAGCCGGTGCTCGTGGCGGGTCCGGCGCACCGTCGCCGTGTGGACGATGTCCGCGAACCGGTGGGACTGTCCCCCGTCCGAGAGCAGGTGGTCGCGGTAGGCCCGCGCCATGGGCGCCAGCGCGTTGTCGGCGGCCGCGGACACCGGCAACAGCCAAGGGCCGTCGACCGCTGAGGGCCGGCCGTCCCCGCCTTCGGCGGCCGCCGGGGCAGGGCCGAGGATCACGTGCGCGTTGGTGCCGCCCGCCCCGAAGGAACTGACCGCCGCGTGGCGCTGCTCGTCGGGAACGTCCCAGGGGCGCAGGGAGGTCGGTATGGACAGCCGGGTCCCGTCGAGTTCGATGTGCGGGTTGACGGTGGAGAGGTGCAGGTGCGGCGCGACGGCACGGTGGTGGATGCTCAGTACCGTCCGGATCATCCCGGCCATGCCGGCACCGGCTTCCAGGTGGCCGATGTTCGTCTTCACCGAGCCGAGCGCGCACGGGACCGCTCCGGCGCCGGGATCGCCGTAGACCGCGCTGAGGGCTTCCACCTCGATCGGGTCGCCGAGCACCGTCCCTGTGCCGTGCGCCTCCAGCAGCGTCACCTGGGAGGGCTCGATGCGGGCGTTGCGCAGTGCCTGCGTGATCACGGCGCGCTGCGACAGTCCGTTGGGTGCGGTCAGCCCGTTGGTCAGACCGTCCTGGTTGACGGCGGATCCGTGGATGACGGCCCAGATCCTATCGCCGTCGGCCTCGGCGTCGGAAAGCCGCTTCAGTACGAGGGCCCCGATGCCCTCGCCACGGGCGTAGCCGTTGGCCTGCGCGTCGAAGGTCTTGCACCGGCCGTCGGGTGCGAGCGGCAGCCCCTTGGCGTGCGCCATGGCCAGGTTGGGCGACAGGATCAGGTTCATGCCGCCGACCACCGCCGCGTCACAGTCCTGGTTGCGCAGGCTCTGGCAGGCGAGGTGCACGGCCACGAGGGAGGAGGAACAGGCGGTGTCGACCGTCAGGCTGGGCCCGCGCAGGTCGAGCAGGTACGAGAGGCGGTTGGAGATGATGCAGTTCGTTCCGCCGACCACGGTGTAGGTGTCGATCGCGTCGGCGTCCTCCAACTGGAGCTGAAGGTAGTCCGAGGCGTTGGCGCCCACGAAGACACCGGTCTGGCTGGCCCGGATCTTCTCCCGGGTCAGCCCGGCGTCCTCCAGCGCTTCCCAGGCCACTTCGAGAAAGTGCCGCTGCTGCGGATCCATACGGGCCGCCTCGCGCGGCGATATGCCGAACAAGTACGGGTCGAAGCGGTCGACGCCGTCGATGAAACCGCCGTACGCCGGAGGGGCGCCGCCGTCGGCCGGCCTGCTGCTCGTCCGGCGAAGGTCCCAGCGGTCCTGCGGGATCTCCCCGATGGTGTCGACGCCTTCCGAGACCACCTTCCAGAAGGCGTCCGGCGACGTCACGCCACCCGGGAACCGGCATCCCATGCCGACGATGGCGATGGCTTCCCGCTTCGCCCGCTCCAGCATGTCGATCTTGCCGCGCAGCTGCCGGACGGCCGCGAGGGCTTTGGCGACCGTGGTGTCCGGGGCGGCTGTGGCCGCGTTCGGAACCGTCCCTGAGTTCGGAACCGTCCCTGATGTGCCGCTCATCAGATGGTCTCCATACGCTCGTTGAGCTCGGCGAGTTCACGTTCGAGGAGTTCTTCGGGGCTCTCGGCCGATGACGGCGCCCCACCGCCGCCCGCTCCGGTCGGTGCGGCCACAGGCGACTGGACGGTTGCGGCGTCGTCGTCGAGCTCCAGTCCCAGCTTTTCGGCCAGGAACGGGACGATGTCGTGAATCGTCGGGTAGTTCCAGATCAGCGTGGCCGACAGCCGGATTTCGAATGCCCCCTCGAGCCGGTTGCGCAGCTCCAGGGACATGAGGGAGTCGATCCCGAGGGACTTCAGCGGACGGTCCAGGTCGACCCTACGTGCGGGGAGTTTCACGACTTGGGCGACGTTCTCCCGCACCGCCGATTCCAGTGCTGTGCGGCGCTCGGGGCCTCTGGGCAGTGCTGCGACGGTGGCGCGCAGGCCGCCGGCCGGGGAGGCGAGCGGACCCTGTCCGTCCGCTGCCGGTGCCCCGGGTCGTGGCGCGGCCAGGACCGGCACGGACTTCAGCCGCACGATCCGCAGCCCGAGGACCTCGACGAGCAGTGTTCCGTCCAGGCCGTACACCAGGACGTCGACCTCACGCTGACCACTGCCGCCTGCGCGAGAGGCGGCGTGCGCCCACACCTCGCCCTGGACCGTCCCGTGGACCGTCACCTGGCTCATGCCTTCGCTCAGGAATCCGCCCGCCGCCCGCCACTCGCTCCCGAGGAGTGGTGCCACGGCCGACTGCAGCGCGGAGTCGAGGAGCGCGGGGGGCACGACGTACCCAGCGCCGTGGAGCTGTGCCGGGGCATCGACGCGGACCCTCGCCAGCGCTTCGGCGTCGGTGCGCGCGATGTGGCTGATGCCCCGGAAGGCGGGGCCGTACTCGAGACCGCAGGCGGCCAGCGCCCGGTAGTAGTCGGGTCCGTCGAGCGCATCGTTCATCCGCTCGACCAGGCGGCTGATGTCGGCCGGTTCCGGGCCCTGGTCGAGGTCGGCCGCCGACAGCGAGGCCTGGGCCACGCAGACGGGACCGTTCTCCTCGGGGACGAAGAAACGTATTCGGGCTTCCCGTTCCCGCGAGCCCTCCAACACCACCTGAACTCGCGCGAGTCCGCTCTCGGGAAGGATCATCGGCTGCTGGAAGAGCACGTCAGACAGCGCGTGCCCGTCGCCCTCCAACACCTGGCGGGCCGCCGCGAGGGCCATCTCCACGAACCCCGCCCCAGGTACCACCGCGGCCCCACCGATCCGGTGGTCTCCCATGGCCGCTGTCTCGGTGCCGAAGTCCATCTGCCAGTAGTGGGTGCCCGGTTGAACGGCAGAGTCGATCCGCTCGCCGAGCAGTCCCCGGCGCGGCCCGAGTTCGGCGGCCGCGCGGGGCACCTGTCCGGATGCCTCGTGCCAGAAGCGCTCTCTCTGCCAGGGGTAGTGCGGCAGCTTCCGCCGGCGCCGAGCGGGAGTCAGCGCCCGGTCGACGCGCGTCGCGGCACCCAGCACATGCAGCCGTCCGAGAGACGCGAGCAGCGTGTCCCGCTCATTCTCGTTCCGGCGCAGCGAGGGGAGCACCGTTGCCCCGCCGCCGATCTCCGCGGCGACCTGCTCCACTGCGGGGAGCAGAATGGGGTGCGGGCTCATCTCGACGAAGGCGTGCACCCCTTCCTGTACGAGACGGGCGACCTGGTCACCGAAGAGCACGGGTTCGCGCAGGTTGTCGACCCAATAGCTCTCGGTCATCCGCATGCCGTCCGTGACGGCACCGGTGACGGTCGAATAGACCGGTACGGTCCCCGGGCTGGGGGCCAGCCCCTCCAGAGCCGCCAGGAGATCCGGTCGCAGCGGGTCCATCTGTGGGCTGTGCGAGGCGACGTCTACCTTGACCCAGCG
Source organism: Streptomyces sp. NPDC002845 (assembly GCF_053591955.1). Taxonomy (NCBI): domain Bacteria; kingdom Bacillati; phylum Actinomycetota; class Actinomycetes; order Kitasatosporales; family Streptomycetaceae; genus Streptomyces; species Streptomyces sp. NPDC002845. Next base: position 18,308 of record NZ_JBSFUU010000086.1, read on the forward strand.
GCAGAACACCTCTCTGCCCTCAAGTTGCCCGGCGATCTCGGTCAGGACCTCCCGGTCACCGGAGAGCACCGTGGAGCGTGGGCTGTTGTTGACGGCGACGGAGACTGCGCTCTCCCGGCCGACGAGGATCTCCCGCGCCTCCTCCATAGTGAGCTCGACGGCGAGCATCGCGCCCTGCCCGCTGGTACGGCGCAGCAGGCGGCTGCGCAGGCAGATGATCCGCGCCGCATCCTCGATACTCAGCACTCCGGCGACGTGGGCGGCCGCGACCTCCCCCATGCTGTGACCGACCACCGCGTCCGGCTCCACACCCCAGGAACGCCACAGGGCGGCCAGTGCGACCTCGACGGCGAACAGCACGGGCTGGACAACGTCGATCCGGTCGACCGTCAGTTCCGTGTCGGCGGACGCCAGTTCGGCTTCGATCGACCAGTCCACGAAGGCGCGGGCCGCCACGTCGCACGCGCGGATGGCGGCGTGGAACACCGGCTCTTGGCGCATGAGTTCCCTGCCCATGCCGATCCACTGGGAGCCCTGGCCGGGGAAGACGAAAGCGACCTTGGGTCTGTCTTCCGCCGCGCGGTCGGAGGCGTACAGCCCAGCCGGGTTCTCGCCGCGTGCGTAGGCCGACAGTGCCTCGGTGAGCTCTGCCTCGCTCCGCGCCGGGAGCGCGAGCCGGTAGGGGTGGTGGGCCCTGCGCAGGGCCGCCTGTGCCAGGGCCGGCAGGCCACCGGTCCTGTCGCTCGCCTCCGGACCGGGAGCGCCGAGGGTGTCGGCCACACTGCCGGCGAGCTCGCGCAAGGCCTCGGGGGACTTGGCGGACAGGGTGAACAACTCGCTGACCGACTCGTCCCACACGCCCGGCAGCCGTACCTTCGTTCCGAGTCGCGCGAGCGCTTCCAGGGTCTCGGCCAGTCCCGTGCGGTCGTCCTCGTCGCGGCGCATCGTGGTCATGACGGTGGCGGTACGGCCGAAGTCGTCGACGCTCTGCTGCAGAGCAGGGGCGAGCACCGGGTTGGCACTGATCTCCACCAGGACGTCGAACTTCTCGCTCAGCAGATGTGCCGTAGCGTCGGCGAGCCGGACCTGTTCCCGCAGGTTCCGCACGAAGTAGGTCGGGCCGACGTCCCGCCAGTCCAGGGGACGTCCTGTCACCGAGGAGATGACGGGGATGCGGCCGGGCCTCGCCGTCAAACCTGCGAGAGCCTGCTCCAGGTCCGCCATGATGGGGTCGATCGCGGGGCTGTGAGCCGGCAGGTCAACGCGGATCATGGCGCACAGCACCCCCTCCGTCTTCAGCCGGGCGACGAGTGCCTCCAGCTCCGTGCGGTTGCCCGCCAGTGCCGTGGTGCGCGGGCCGTTGCGAGTCGCGATGCACACCGAGGAGTTCAGCCCGGCCAGGCGCTCCTCCAGTTCGGTCGCCGAGAGCTCGACCACGGCCATGCCGCTGTCCGGGCCGGCCACGCGGCGCTGCTGGTCGCTGTAGTGGTGAACGAGCCGTACGGCATCGGGCAGGTCGAGCACACCGGCGATGACGCACGCGGCGATCTCGCCGAGGCTGTGGCCGACCACGGCGCCGGGCCGTACGCCCGCGGCCTCCAGCCATGCGGCAATGCCCACCTGGATCGCGAAGACAACGGGCTGCATAACCCCGACGTCACCCGTGCGGGCCCGCTCCTCGTCCAGGAACAGCTCTTCCACGAGCGACCACCCCGTGTACCGCGCGAGTTCCCGGTCGCACTCATCGAGGACCGACCGGAAGACCGGCTCGGTACGGAAGAGGTTCCGCGCCATGCCGATCCACTGCTGCCCATACGGCGAGCAGACGAACGCAATCCGGGGACGCCCTGGAATGCCACGTGCGGCGACTTCGGGCAGAGTGGCCGGGGCCGGCTCCTGATGGCCCTCGACCACCACGTGGACGTTGGTGCCGCCCCAGCCGAAGGCGCTCACCCCGGCGTACATCCCGCCTTCGGCAGGCCATGACTCGGCCTCCGTCGGCACCTTGAGCCGCAGTTCGTCGAAGGGAATGTGCGGGTTCGGGGACTCGAAGTGCAGGTTCCGCGGCACACGTCGGTGCCTGAGCGCCAGGGCGGCCTTGATGAAGCCTGCGATTCCCGCTGCGGCTTCGAGGTGACCCACGTTGGTCTTCACGGAACCGATGCGAAGCGGCCGGTCCTCCGGTCGGCCCCTCCCGAGCACCGCTCCGAGGGCCATGGCCTCGATCGGGTCGCCTAGCGCGGTGCCGGTGCCATGCGTCTCAACGTAGTGCACCTGTTCCGGATCTACCCCAGCGCGGCGATAGGCAGCTCGCAGCACGTCTTCCTGCGCTGCAGGGTTGGGGGCGGTGAGCCCGTTGCTCAAGCCGTCGTTGTTGGCGGCGGTGCCGCGAATCGTGCACCAGATGTCGTCCCCGTCCGCCAGGGCCCGGGACAGCGGCTTGAGGACGACGACTCCACAGCCCTCACCACGACCGAAGCCGTCGGCCCGAGCGTCGAACGCCTTGCACCGGCCGTCCGGGGACAGTCCGCCGAACTTGCTGAGGGACACCATGGTCTCGGGGCTCAGCAGCAAGTTGACCCCGCCCGCGATAGCCATCGACGACTCGCCGCTCCAGATGCTCTGGCAGGCGAGGTGCAGAGCCAGCAGGGAGGACGAGCAGGCGGAGTCGAGTACGACGCTGGGGCCGCGGAGCCCGAGAACGTACGACAGCCGGTTGGCGACCATGTTCAGGGCACGCCCTGTGGCGGAGTGCGAAGACAGACTTCCCGGATCGCCGCAGGCGAGGTCGGCGTAGTCGTGCCAGATCGCCCCGGCGAACACTCCGGTGTCGCTGCCGGTGAGACTGCTCTCCGTGATCGACGCGTCCTCGAGTGCTTCCCAGGCGACTTCGAGGAAAAGCCGCTGTTGCGGATCCATTTCTTGGGCTTCCCTTGGGGAAATCCCGAAGAAAAGCGGATCGAATTCGTCCAACCGCCCGTCCAGAAATCCGGCTTCGGTGGTCGTCATGCCATCCCGGAGAACTGGATCACCAGCACCCGGCGAATTGAACCCCCACCTCCCCTCGGGAACATCCCTGACCGCGTCCTCACCGGCTTCCAGTAGCCGCCAGAACGCTTCAAGACTATTCGCACCGGGGAATCGGCACGCCATACCGACGACTGCGACGGGCTCCTCCGTACGGCGATCGGTCCGGGTCGGCAGCCGCCTCGCAGCCTCGGATTGCAGGGTCGCCGCTTCTCCGGCGGCCACCCTGTCGGCCAGTGCCTCAATGGTCGGATGAGCCCACAGGAGTGCAGGTGACCACTGCTTTCCCGTTGCTCGGGAGAGCGCTGCCATGAGGCTCGTGGCACGCATCGAGTCCATCCCCGCACTGGAGAAGAGCTCGTCGTCGCGGACTTCGTCGATGGCCCGGCCCACCAGTGCGGCAACCTCGGCACGAAGCCATGCGGAGACACCCTCGGGTGTCTCCAGGTCAACACCGATCGCTGCTCCATCGGCATCACGTAATGACACCGCTTACCCCCGTCCTAACGACGCCGGATGCCCAGCACCCACATTAGGAAATAGACAGTGAAGAATCTTCAATCCTCGGACTGAACCCGGACCATTGCCCACGGTTACCAGATCGGGCCGCCCGACGATGAAGACCCTACGTATCAGCAACAGGGCAAGTCAAGCACCTTTACTCTTCGTCATGTTAACTAATCCGGAGTATTCAGTTCCGCCGGAATCGACACGATTCGCCCCACACCACAACCACCCCATAAAGCGAGAGCGCTACGCGCGGTGATACGGAATCGTGAAATCCGTGTGCCGATTTCACCGGTGGGCGAGACACGAGGGCGCCCGCCGGTGTACGTCCCGGCGGGCGCCCTCGTGTCGTGCTGCGGGCCTATCGTCGTCAGGCTCGCGCCCCCGGAGTGTCGGCAGCCTCCGCAGCGGGCTTAGGCGCTGGCGGCATGGGCGGTTTCGGGGCGGTCTTCGGCAGCCAGCGCATGGCCACGGCTGCGGATAGCAGGGCGACGCCGGCGGCCACGAGCATGGTGACCTGCATGCCCGACAGATAGGTGTCGACGGCTTTGTCGATCAGTGCGGGAGCCTGATCTCCAAGCTTCGCGGCGTCGATCGCCCGCAGCGTGCCGCCGATCGACCCGGCCGCCTCCTCGCGCAGGGCTTCCGGAAGCACGTTCACCGAGTCCTCCATCCCCGAGCGGTACACCACACCGAGGATGCTGCCGATGACCGCGACGCCCAAGGCTCCGGCGACCTGACGCATCGTCTGCGACACCGCCTGCCCGGCGCCCGCCTTGACCGGGGGCACCACGGACATCAGCGAGGCGGTGGCCGGCGCCATAATGCAACCCCAGCCCAGACCGAAGATCAGCTGCGCCACGACCAGCAGCCAGGTCGGCGTGTCCGCGGTCAGTTGGCTCGTGATCAGGAAGGAGAGCGCCATGACGACCGACCCCGCGGCCACCACCGCACGCGGACCGAACCGCATCACGAGCTTGGGGCAGCGAGCCGACATCACCATGGAGCCCACACCCATGGGGAGCATCAACAGGCCGGCCTCCATCGGGGAGAAGCCGAGCACAGCCTGATAGTAGAACTGCGTGATGAAGATGGCTCCGATGAGGGCGAAGAAGCAGAGCGCAATGGCGCCCGAACCGGCCGAGAACCGGGAGTTACGCAGCAGGCTGACGTCCAGGGACGGCGCCGCCATCCGCGCCTCGACCACGACGAGCAGCGCAACCAGCACCACGCCGCCGACGATGGCGCCGAGCGTGTCCGCGCTCAGCCACTCGTTGTCCTCGCCGCCCGTCACAATGCCGTAAACCAACAGACCGACCGCGACCACGGAGAGCAGCACACCGGCGGGGTCGAACTTGGCAGGAGCGGGGTTCTTGGACTCGGGGACGAGCCACACCATGAGGGCAAGGCCTACGACGATCAACGGGGCGTTGATGAGGAAGATCGACCCCCACCAGAACTGTTCGAGCAGGACACCGCCGAGCACCGGCCCCACGGCGAAGGCCACTCCGGCAGCCGACGCCCAGGCCGCGATGGCCTTCGGGCGCTCCATGGGCGGGAAGACGTTCATGATGATCGCCAGTGTGACGGTCGGCACGACAGCGGCTCCCACCCCCATGACGCTGCGCCACACGATGAGTTCCGTGATGCTGCCGGCGTACGCGCCCAGCACCGAGCTGATGCCGAACACCGCCAGTCCGACGATGAGGGTCTTCTTCCGCCCGAAACGGTCTGCGCACACACCGCCGGTGAACAGGAAGGCCGCGAAGGTGATCAAGTAGGAGTCGAGGGACCACTGGAGCTCGGCGTTGGTCGCATCAAGGCTCTGCTGAATCGGATTGAGCGCCACGTTGATGATCGTGAGGTCCATGACCACGATCAGTACGGTGATGGCGAGCAGAGCCAGGATCGCCCGGCGGCGCCCGCTGCTGACTTCGGGGTTCATAACTGTCCTCGGTGGAGTTGCGGTTGATGTCTGACGTCTCCGGCTGCGCGCTCACGCCGGGGCAGCGGGACAAGGCCCGGAGCGGCGAACAGCCCGACCAGATCCATCGGGGGTTGGCCTGGTCGGGCTGTTCAGGGCAGGAATGTCACTCCGCCCAGGGAAGGGGGATCTTGTTGTCACTGCCCGGCATCATGGCCTTGCCCCCGACGACCATGGCGACCAGCGCCTCGGCGGGGCCGCCGACGGCCTTGAGCTGCCGCACCGCACCCGCGGAAAGGATGAGCGCCTGGCCGGCCTTGACCTGTTCGGTCTTGCCGTCCACCTCGACCTCGAACTCGCCTGACAGGGGCATCCACACCTGCTCGCGGTCGATGATGTGCACCGGGGTGGACGCATCCGCGCCGAGCTCCACACGCCAGGTGCTGACCTCGGCACTGCCCTGGCTGGGACCTGCCAGGCCGAACATCGAGCCGGCGGGCGTGGTGGTCGTCCGCTGCTCGCTCTCGCTGACCACGTACATGGATCCTCCTGTGTAAAGCTTCTTTACTTGCTGACCAAGTAAAGCTACTTTATAGGCGTGTGTCAAGATGAACCGATGGAGACCCACGACCCACTCGAGCGCACCGAGCTCACCTTCCTGCTCGGGATGGCCTTCCAACTGGTCCTCTCCGCGTTCGTGAGCCGCCTGGACGCCGTCGGCTACGCCGAACTCCGCCCCGTGCACGGCCTGGTCTTCCAGGTGCTCCACGGCGCCGGCGCTACGAGCAGCGAACTCGCCGAGCAACTCGGGGTCACCAAGCAAGCCGCTGGCCAGATCATCGACGACCTGGAGAAGCGGGGATACGTCGAGCGTCAGCCGCACCCCGCCGGTGGTCGGCGCAAGCTCGTCGTACTGACGGCGAAGGCGCTGGAGCACCTGGCCGTAGCCGGAAGGATCCTGCACGAGCTGGAAGCACAGCTGACCAAGCAACTCCATGAGGTGGGTCTGCAGGTTCCACGAGCTGAGCTCGCGGCCATCATCCGCACCTTGACAGGCGACTCGATTCCCCCATTGCGTCCCGTCTGGTGATGGCGAGCGCGCGGTGCACGCTCCCGGTCGCGAAGGGCCCAGGTGCCTCGCTGACCGTCGAGGCGCCGCCCAATGGCCGAACCGGGCGGCGTGGAGCCGGACATGCAGGACGGCTCGGCGACTGCGCCGGGAGACTTCACCGGCACCCAAGATGCCAACGAGGCGCTGTTCAACACGACGATGCGTGTTTCCGAGTACCGATGCGGACCCATCACAGGTCGCGGTGGTGACCGCCGGGCAGAAGGCGCGGATCCTCTTCGACGCCGAGCGGGGCGGCGCGATCGGGTTCGGCCTGGAGGGAGCGTCCTTCCAAAATGGCGTAGACGCTGGAGCTTCCGCCGTTCCCAACTTGCTTTTCCCATCCGCCGCTCGGCGCGGGCGGCACCATGCGAAGGCGGCCACGTACAACCGGTCGCGGTGGCTGGTCTGCGGCAACCTCTATCGGTTCTCCGGAGAGTGGGCATACCTCGTCGTCCGGCATGCGGTGCTCATACGCGTCGAAGAGTTCGCAGCCCGGCTCGGTCATCGTCTGCTGCCTGGTCTCGGTCATCGGGTGGTCGGGGTGGTGGTACGGCCCTGCCGCACGCTGCCCGGCCGCCCGCGGGCGCGCCCTGGCCGTGGGCCGGGCGCCGGCGGCTCGTGCAGCGCGCAGGTGTGGGCTGCTTCGGTTACCGCCTCCTGGTCCCAGCCGGTCAGCCGCAGCGGTCCTTCGCCGCGAAGGGGCCGGTCCAGGTTCCCGAAGCAGTCTCCTGCCCCGATGAGGTCCACGGCCCACGACGGGGTCGGCCGCTGGCGGTCGCCGTTGGCCCGGGCCGACGGTGCGGTCGGGTCGGGCAGCTGGGTTGCCGGGCGGCCGGTGAGGATGCGCAGGGCCAGTGCCGCGGCGTGGACGGGGTGGGCGATGCGCGCATGCAGCCGGTGCGCGAGGAGCATGGTGTGCTCATCGGCCTGAGGTGGAAAGCGGCCGGCCGCGGGCAGCGGGAGCACGGTGCGGCCCAGACGGCGGGAGACCGCCTCGATATCGGCGCGGGACGGCGTGCGCCGCACCGGCAGCAAGAAGCACGGCTCGCCCGGGTGGGGCGGGAACTGCGCGGCCGCCTCCCACCACGCGAACCGGGCGGCCGTGGGCGGGTCGGCCGGCTCGGTGGCAGCCAGGGCGCGGCGGGCAGCGGCCAGGGTGTGCACCTGCTCGTGCGCCAGCACCGGCAGGGCGGCGGCCAGCGCGGGCGGCACAGGGCCGTGGCACAGCAGGGTCAGGCGCATCCCGGTCAACTCCCGCAGGGCGAAGAGGTGCTCGAAGTGCCGGGAGCTGATGCGGTGGGTCCGGGTGACGACGACGTGGCCGATGCGCAGCGCGGACATCCAGGCGGCCGCCGCGCGCCAGGCGATCTCGGCCTGTGCGGCCCAGCCGACGGCCTCTGGGCTGCCGTCGTGCGGGAGGTGTTTGCCCATGCTGCGCAGCAGGTCGTGGGCGAGGGAGGCGGGGGCGCCGGCCACCGGGGTGGGATGGACGGTGATGCGGCCGCTCGCGGGGGTGTGGGCGGCCAGGGCGGCGGCCATGAAGGCGTAGTCGTCGCCGGGGTCGTGGACCACGGTGAGCGGAGGCAGACCGGGGCGGGTGCGGTTCGGTGACCATGCCGGGCGCCACGGGCCGGTGGTCTGCTCTGGCCCAGCCGTCTCGCGCGGCGTCATCGCCCGGCCCCTCCCCCTGGTGGTGGCGTACCGGCCGCCGCGGTGGCGGGCAGGGGGCGTGCGGCCAGGCCGAGGGCGAACAACACGTCGGGGTGCGGGGCCGGCCCGCCGCCGAAGGGGGCAAGCAGCCGGCGCCCCTGAAGGCGCGGGACCTGTCCGGCGGGCACGGTAGCGGGAAGACCATGTGCGGCGGAGTACAGCAGGCGTGTTAGGGCGGTGGCCTCGCCCGGGCTGAGGCTGGCAGCGGTGTGACCGCCCTCGTGCAGGTTCTGCTGCTGCTCGGCGGTGAGCAGGCCGGGCTGTGCGGCCAGGTGGAGGGTGGTGTCGGTGTGGACGAGCCGGTGCGGGCCCGCTTGCTGCTCGAGTCGGACGGCCAGGGTCTGGGCGGCCCGCTGCAGACGGTGCGCCGGCCATTGAAGGGCCGAGGCCAGGTCGTCGGGGTGGATACGGCCGGTTTGCAGCAGGGCAGCGTGCAGCACGGTGGCATGCGCGGCCGCCCCCGCCGCCGCACTGCTTGGGCGACGTCGCGGGCGCCGGGCTTGTCCAGAGGTGCGCAGCAGGGCTTCGGGGGCGGTGTCCAGGGCGCGGGCCAGGGCGAACAGTGCTGCGGCCGTCAGGGTGTGCGGGGTGAAACGCCTGTCCCAGTCGGCGGTGGGGATGCCGGTCAGTTGGGCCAGGTCCTCGTCGGTGAGAGCGCGTGCACAGGCGCGCTCGCGGCAGAACGTCAGGTCGAAGGCGGTCATGTCCCGCTCGTCGGACGGCAGTTGGCCCCTCATGGGCGCACCCGGTCCAGGCGCGGCAGGACATCCGGGGCGGGCAGGGTGGGGGTGTGCAGGTGCCAGCCGCGGGCGGCGGTGTGCCAGTCGTCGTCGGTGTGCGGGTGGTTCAGGGCGGGGACGGGCAGGCCGGCGTCGGCGATCAGGGCCTCGAAGCGGGGCGTGGTGCCGAAGCAGTTCGCGAACAGGCCGTGGGCGGCGGCGGTGCGCGGGGTGCGGCGGCGGAATTCGAGCGCGGCGGCAAGCAGCGGGCGGGCGCGGTGCGGGACGGCGTACAGGTGCCGCGGCGTGGGCGGCACGCCGATGTTGATCCGTGCGTCGCGGTCGATGGTGATGTGGGTGGCCTGATCGCCGACGCCGACGCCGGCGATCTGCGTCATCGCCAGCAGCGGAGCAGCGGTGCCGGTGAACAGCAGGGCCGCGATCGCGGCGGCGCGCAGCGGATTGGGCAGATGCGTGGTGATCGTGTGCACGGTGCGCGGGGTCAGGGGCACGGTGGTGATCCCGGGCCCCGCGCGGCGGGTGAGGTCGTCGGGCACATTCAGCAGCACCGAGCGGGTCAGCAGGCCGGCCTGGGCGCCGCGTACGCGGGCCACGGTGTGCTCCAGGCTGGGGCTTGAGACGGTCAGCCGGGACAGGAACAGTCTCAGCGCCTCGATCTCATGCAGGCTGAAGGCGGTGGGCTCGGCCCGGTGGCCGGTGTCTTCGCTGCTGCTGGCGGGTGGCGGGTTCGGTGGCAGGGTGCGGGCCAGCCAGGTACGGGCGGCGCCGTAGCCGGCGCGGTACTGGCCGTCAGTGCGAGCGAAGTCGGCCCCGTTCTGGCGGCGCCAGCACTGCGCGCGGAAGGCGGCAACCGAGGCACGCGGTACGGCGGGAAAGGGGTGCGCGTGATCGAGCGGGGGCGGGCCGGTGCGCCGGTCGGCGGCGGCCGGGCCGATCGCGCCGAGGATCGCCGCCGTGCCCTTCACGTGCACCACGTCCGTCAGACGGGCGGCGGCCAGGTGCTCCGTCAGGCGCCGGATGTCGGCCAGCTGAGGGGCGTGGGCGAGAAGGGCGAGGCGGATGCCGGTCTCGGCGCGCCAGGCGGCCAGGCGGCGCAGCCGCTCGACGGTGAGGCGGTGGGCGCGCAGCACGATCACCTCACGTACATCGGCGGCCAGGCTCCAGCAGGTCACCGCCCGCCAGGCCGGGTCGGTGGACATCCGCTCCGCGCCCTCGCGGGAGAACCCGAGGCGGCCCATCGCGCGCAGCACATCCAGCGCGAGGTAGGCGGGGCTGGTGGTGTGCGGGGTGGGATCGGCGGTGATACGGCCGCGGGCCGCATCCGCCCACTGGCAGGCGGCCCGGTGCACCGCGGACGCGTCCTCGCCGTCCAGCAGCAGCCGCACCGGCCCCGCCGCCTTGGCCGCTGGCGGAGGCGGCGTCGATGCTGGGTGGGCCGGTACACCGCCGGCGGCGGGCGCCGTCATGTTCACCGACCGCCGTCGATCCGGTCGGCGACCGCCTTGAGCAGCCGCCCATCGGGCACGTCGTCCTGGGTGCGGGCCATCACCTGTCGGGTGTGATGGGTGATCACGGCCCAGCGGCGCAGTGCGCCGCCGGCCAGCCGGGCGTCCAGTGCCATCAGGTCGCCGGCATCGACGCCCTCCCACACCGGATGCAGCGCGGGCACCGCGAGCGGGATCTGATCGCGCGTGAGCGGCTGAAGGCAAAGCCAGCCGGCGGTGCGGGTGGCGAGCATCCGCTGGGCGCGCAGGCGCCGTTCGCCGCGGCGGGCGGCGGTGAGGACCACGCACAGCCCGCCCGGAACACCGTCGTGCAGGAAACGCAGGTACTCCATGCAGGATGCCGACAGCCGGTGGGCGTCCTCGACCACAACGATCCGCGGTCGGCCTGCCAGGGCATGACGGATCAGCGTGTCCGCGGCCCCCGGATCGGCAGGCGCCTCACCGGGCAGCGCCAGTGCCCGGTGCAGAGCCGTACGCAGGTCCGCCGGCACCGGCTGCGCCCTGAACCACAGAGGCACCAGCTGACCGCCTTCCCCGAGACGGCGCGAGGCGGCATGGACTGCGAACGTCTTGCCGATCCCGGCATCCCCCAGCACGCACAGGAACCGTCGCTTGGCCGCGGCGTCGGCGAGCGCGCCACCGACCGCGAGCATCGCCGGGGTGAGCAGCGTCCGCATCCCCTCAACGCGCAGAAAATGCAGGCCAGGTGAGGCAGCGTCGTCGCCCAGGACGGCGAACGGTCCGGCCGCAGACGCCTCGCCCCACACGGGGTGCGCGGCCAACTCGGTGGACTCGGTGGTGGACTTGCCGGTCAGCATCGGCCCAACGCCCAATCCACGACACGGTCGTCGACCTGGTCGGCCTGGAAGTACTCCATGCCCTTGAGCACATGCTTGGTGACCTTGACCCACTCACGGAACGAGCCGAGCGCGTACTGGGTGTCGATCCGCTTCAGCACTGCCTCGTCAACGCCCCGCCACACGGGGTGGGAGCCGGGGACTGTTTTGAGGATCTCGTCCTCGGTCATCGCGAGGATCTCCAGGCGGATGTAGATGCGGGAGGCGAGCGCCGGATCGCTCTGCAGCGTCTCGTAGGCCTCCCGGCCACCGACGAACACGATGGCAGGCTTGGGATCGCAGTTGTCCCACAGCTTGCGCAGGAACTCGAAATTCTCCCGCCGGTACTGCTGCGCCTCGTCACACACGATCACATACGGGCGGCGCGGCAGGCTTTCGCGCAGCAGCTTGTCGAACGCGGTCGGCGTGCCGGGCATCTTGCAGTTGAGCCGCATCTGGTGGAACAGCTCCTCGCGCAGGTCCTTCGGCCCGGGGCGGGAGCGGGCGAAGTCGAGCGGGAGGATCAGGTCCGGGTTCATCTCCTGGATCGTGGCCCGGGTGGAGAAACTCTTGCCGAGCCCCGGGTCACCGTAGATCACGGACATCGCCTGCGACTCGACGGTGTCGATGACGGTGTCCTTGATCTGCAGCAGGGTATCCGTGGCGACCAGCGTGGAGTCCTTGAGGCCGAGAAAGTGCTGCGGGCGCAGATCGGGGCGGCGCCTTGAGGTCTCGCTCGGGGCCGCGGCGGCCGGCTGGCGGCGCTGGCCAAGGTGCTTGCGCTTGGGGGCAGTTGTCACGAGGCGTCGTCCTTGGATGCGGTGTTGGTGGATGTGGTGTCGTCGAGGTCTTGGCCGGGGCGTTTCCACGCAGCCGGGATGGGGGTCAGGGGCCGGTACGGCTGGGTGCGACGCCGCGGCGCGGCGGGCTCCTTCGTACCGTCGAGTTCGGCGCGGGCCTCGGCCTCGGTCATGCGCAGGGCACGGACGGGCAGTTCGGGCTGGGTAGAGGCCAGGTGGCGCTCGTGGCGGCGCTCGCCGGAGCGCTTCAGGGCCGCTCGCAGCTCTCTGCTGTGCTCGTCGCGTTCGAGGAGCACCTTGGCGCGCAGGTCCTCGCTGGCCTCGTTACTGAGGAAGGCCCGGCCCAGGTAGCGGTTGCCGCGGAAGGTGTACAGGTCGATCTCGTGCGTGTGGTGTGGCATCCACCGCACACGGACCTCGAGCCCGATCCGGCCCACCCCGTTCTCCGGCATGTAGCAGCGGCGGTTGAACTCCACCCCGTGACTGGTGATCTTGTGGACCCTGTGGTCGCTCTCCAGCATGAAGGCGCGCAGCTCGGACGCGCTCGGCTCGGGCCGGATCTCGGTGGGATCCGCCTGCCAGGCCTCAAGCGGCGTCATCCCGGTGCGCTCGATGATGTGCTCGGTGTTGTGCTTGTGAACCCACTCCCCCAGCAGGCCCACGAACGCCTCGAAGGTCAGCGGCGGGTCCTGGTCTCCGACGCGGCGGCGGTGGTCGAGCCGGGGCGCCTTCGTGTAACGGGGCAGATCGGCGAAGAACCGGGTCATGCTCGTATGGTTCAACCGCTCGATGCCACCCTTGTGCCGGGCACTGCGCACCCGGTGGACCGGAACGCCGAGGAGCCCGAAGGCTCGCAGCACCGTCTTGGACAGGAAGTCCGCGCCGCCGTCCACCCGCACCAGGCGCGGCAGCCCTCCCGCCGGCCCGTACGGGGCCTCCCGCAACACCGACATCCGCACGGCGGCCAGGACCGAACCGCGGTGCGCCGAGCCGGCGGTGACGGCCCAGCCCATCACATGGCTGGTGCCGCGATCCTCAAACCACGTCACCCACACCCTCGACGGCTTCTTATCCGGCATCATCACCACGGTCTCGGCCTGCTTGTGATCGCCCTCCCACACCTCGTTCCGGGCCACCGCCGGCCGCTGAAAGCACGGATCGAAGCCGCGGGCCGCCGGAATCCCCTCGCGCAGGCCCGCCATGAAACCCGGATCGAGGTCCCGGGCGATCGCATCGTGCAGCGTCGTCAGCCCCGGCGGCTTCTCCCCTACCGCCACCGCCACCTCGACCAGACGCTCGTGAGCGCGCTTCACGTTGCCCTGATAGTCGGCGAGGACCTCGATGATCTCCTCGGTGACACGGAACCGGCGGCGCTCCGGCTTCTCCGCACTCCCGGTCTCCTCCGCCTGCCCCAGCCAGGTCCACACCGTCCTGATGTGCACACCCACCGCCTCGGCAACCAGCCGCACATGCGCCGTCGTCAACTCCCCCGCCGCGCGCAGCCGCAGCAACTGGGCCACCGCCGCAGGCCGCAACTCATCCCGATGCCGCCCCAAACCGTCATCCACGGCCTGCGAGGCGTCGCCGCCCGCGGTCACCGGAACCGACCGGCACGCACAGAGCGAACCGGTAACCAAGCAGTGATCACAGCGTCAGCCTCCGGGACGTCAACTACCGCCCCACACAGGGCAGTTCATGATGTCGCCCGTGACAAGCGCGACGGATGAGACGCTAAACCCGACACCCCGACAAGAGTCCCGTCGATCACTTGGACGGGTGACAACAACTCCGTTCCACCTCTGCCCCGCACCCTCATGCGCTATAGAGCACGCCACGAAGGAGGTTCGACGAACGCAGCACCGGGTGATCCGGAATCACACCACCATGAATGCGGAACACCACCACCAAGATCAACTGCCTCAGAGGCCCGCCGACCAGCACAAAAACAACCCCGCATCAATGGCGAGGAAGCCCGAACATCCCGGTCACACCTTCCCCGAACCTCACACCGGCACCCAGTACACGCGCCGCACCCTGCCCGGCGGTCAACTGGCCCAGATGGGTGCTCCCTTCCACGCCATGACCCGCACCGAATACGTCATCGCCCGCCGCGGCGGCTGGCGCGAGGAGCAGCTGGCAGGTCTTGCCGCGCGGATCTCGGAGCAGGCCGCCATGTGGGACGGGCGCACCAATCTGCCCGCGCCGCTGCACCTGGCGAAGAGCGCTGATGAAAAGCATCCCGGCTTCGTCGACCAGGAAGGGCTGAGCGCGTAGGTGCGGTGACGGCGGGCACGGCGGCTTCCAGGACCGGTGCCGGCGCAGCCGATGGGCTGTTGGCTGCTGCCGTGCCCCGCCCGAGCCCAGGGCGAGGCGGGGCCGGGTGCACTGTGCTGCCCCCTCACCTGTCACAAACCGAGCAGACCGTCCTACTGGAGGGTGCGGCTGGTTACTTGGAGTACGTCTGTTTCCAGCGTGCTCGGTGGCGGGCTTCTCCCTGTCCGCGTCCGTTGACTTCGGACAGAGACAGCAACGGTGTCCCGTTGTTCCACAGACCGAAGAAGTCACGGTGCAGGGTGAGGATGTGGTGCTTGACCGCGAACGCCTCGGCTTGGGGGCTGAAGCGGGTGGTGGCGACGAAGATGGCCACATCCGCAGCGAAATGCACCTTGGCTCCCAGCAGATCGCGCACTTCGCGACTGGCGATCGTCCGGTGGGGTGCGTACCGTTTGCATTGGATCACCATGGTTCGGCCATCAGGCAGCCGGCCGAGCACGTCGGCTCCGTTGTCCCCGGTCCCGCCCACTCGGCGCACCTGTGTGCAGCCGTCACGGCGACATAACTCGGCAACCACTTCCTCGAACTCGGTGCCGGACATCGCGTCGATGGCAGCCAGCGTCCGCTGTCCGGCTGCGATCTCCTCCTGTCGTCTCCAAGCGTCGTCCTTGCTTCGCAGCAGCCGGTCGGTACGCCAGAGCCGCCACACCATCCAGCCGATTCCCGCGGCGGCAAGCAGGGCGCCGAGGTACAGCAACAACATCGGCTGCAGCAGACCTAGCAGGACCAGCGCGGCAAGCGCTCCTGCTGCTGCTTTGTTCCGGGCGGCGCGTCGTCTGCGCATCGCCTTGCCCTTGCGTTTGGCCGCCATTTCTGCCCCCTCTTGCACCAGCCGGGATGGATTCCTCCCTGCTGTGCAGTGTGGGCATGCCGAGCGGCCCCGCCAGGGCGCAGTCAGGCCATTGGCTTGAACCTCCCGCCCTTCTGCCGGCTGGCGTCTGACCGTTCTCCTCGAGGAGGGGCGTTCGCCTGCTTACAGGCCGAGTTCGGCCAGGGCTGCTTGCCTCTGCGGGCTGAGGCCGGGGCGTCGGCGGCGCAGGTTGCTCAACCACTGGCCCAGGCGCACGGGGTCGCCTTCGACCTTCTCGATATGCCGCTGGGGGACGTTGAGATGGCCTTCGCGCGCGCGGAAGGCCCGTGCGGCGGCCAGCCCGCGCTGGAAGGCACGCTCGCGCGCCGGCAGGCGGCTGTCCGTCGCCCGGCAGGTGGATGTGTCGGGCAGTTCGACCAGCCCCAACTCCGCGAGCAGTGACCTCTGTTCAGGGTGCAGGCGGCCGGAACGGGCGCGCTGTGACTCAAGCCAGCTCTCTGCCTCGGCGGCAGTCTTGTTGACTGCCAGGCTCTGACGAGCGGCGTGGTAGGCCCGTTGCCAGGTGATCGGCCAGGGCGGGTTCCACCACCGGTCCAGCGCGGTGAGCGCGGTGGCGCGCTGGTCGGTGAGGGTCTCGGCGCGGGTGCGCTGGGTGGCCAGCCAGCGGCCGAGGGGGAAGCCGTCATGGATCTCGTCGACGGGGGCGGCGAGGTGGCCGTGGCAGGCGGCGTAGGCGGCGGCGTGGGCCAGTGCGCGGTCGAAGGCCTGCTGGCGGGGGTCCCAGATGATGCCGAGGCGTTCGAGGGCCTGCACGCGTACGGCGTCGAGCGTGCCCTTGGTGTGCAGGTGGCGTTGCCAGGTCAGCCAGCGTCCCAGGGGATAGCCGGTGGGGTCTTCGTAGGTCTGGGGGACGTCGAGGTGGTGGTGGGTGTGGCGGAAGCGGCGGGCCGCGGCGAGGCCGCGGCGCCATTCGGCACTTTTGGGGGCCAGGACGCGCAGGGACAGGGCGAGGGCGATCTCGTCGGCCTGGGTGGGGCGGTCGAAGCGCAGCCAGGCTTCGGGATCTTCGGAGGGCATGGTGGGGCGCTGGGTGCGCGGGTCGGACAAGCGGGCGTCGAGGCGGTCGTCGTGGGAGCGCAGGGCCTGGATGGTGCGCCACAGCGGGGTGTAGGCGTCGGCGCCGAGGAGGTCGTCGGGGTCTTCGTCGGGGGTGAGGTAGACGGGGACGACGAGGGTGGCCTTCTTGCCGGCGCCGGGGTGCTGGCGCAGGGCGCGGCCGACGGCCTGGACGGTGTCGACGGGGCTGTTCTTGGGGTCGACGAAGACCACCGCGTCGATGTCGGGCACGTCGATGCCCTCCCCCAGCACGCGGGCGTTGGACAGGACGGCCGGTGTGTCGGGGCTGGTGTGGGAGGTGAATTCGAGCAGGAGGCGGCGGCGGATCTGCGGGGTGTGGCTGCCGCTGACCCAGTCCGCCCACAGCCCCTGGGGGCGCAGTGGTGCGGGAAGGGCGGCGGCCGTCTCGGTCAGGGTGGTGGCGAAGGCGCGGGCGTCGGCGACACGGTGATGGAAGGTCAGGATGCGGCGCAGCTTGTGGTCGTGGATGGCGCGCAGGGCGGCGACCTGGCGGCCGGCCAGGCGCAGTCCGTCGACACCCGCGCCGGCTCCGGTGGCCAGCCAGTCACGCAGGTCCGCGTCGGTGACGACGGGAACGAGGATCTGGTAGTCGGCGAGCAGCCCGAGATCGATGGCGTCGGAGAGGTTGAGGTGATAGGCGACGGGACCGAAGAGGGTCTCGTCGTCCATGGAGGCCACCGTCTCTGCTTCGTCGCCGTCCGGGGCGTCGTCGGGGTCCCAGATGCGGGGGGTGGCGGTCAGGTAGAGGCGGCGGGCGGCTGGGACCTGGTCGTCGTGGTGGATGGCGGCCCAGGCCTTGCCGAGGCGGCCCGCGGTGCGGTGGGCCTCGTCGACGACCACCAGGTCCCAGGAAGGCAGGTGGTAGTCGCGGTGGGCGGCGGTGACGGCGGACAGGGAGGCGTAGGTGGCGTAGACGGTGACCGGCCCGGGGCGAGGTGTGGTGGTGAGGGCGGTCAGTTCGGCGGGGTCGGTGGTCAACCGAATGTCGGTGCCGACCGGTTCGTGATCGAGGGCCTGGCGGGCCGAGCACACCGCCACGGTGGTGCCCTGGCGTCCGGCCAGACGCCAGGAACGGATCGTCTGCGACAGCAGGTCCAGTGTCGGCAGCAGCACCAGCACACGGCCCCGGGGGGCAATGCGGGCGGTGGTACGGGCGGCAATGAGGGTCTTGCCGGTGCCGCAGGCCGCGATCACGCTCGCGCGGGCGTGATCGCGGAGCGTGGCGGTCGCGGCGGCGACGGCTTCCTTCTGGTGGGGCCGCAGATCGATTTCGGAAGCCATGAAGGTGTGCTGCTCCGTGGGGGTCGGCTGGACATTGGGGGACGGGGCAAGGCGCCCCGCCCTGTCAGGGTGCAGGCTATTCGGCTGCTTCGGTCAGGTGGGCGAGGGTGGATCCGGCGGGGCTTTTACGGACGTGCAGGCGGTGGGTGATGCGGCGGCGCAGTTCGGGGACGTGGCTGATGACGCTGACGGTACGGTCGTGGGCACGCAGGGAGTCCAGGACGTCGAGGACCTTGTGGAGGGTGTCTTCGTCGAGAGTGCCGAAGCCTTCATCGATGAAGAGAGTGTCCAGGGGGTTGCCGCCGGCTTCGTGGGTGACGACGTCGGCCAGGCCGAGGGCCAGGGACAGGGAGGCGAAGAAGGATTCGCCGCCAGAGAGGGTGTCGGTCTTGCGGGGGCGGCCGGTCCAGGAGTCGGTGATCTCCAGGCCGAGGCCGGAGCGGGCGCCACGGGCGGCTTGGTGGTCGGAGTGGGAGAGGGTGTAGCGGCCTTCGGACATGATGTGCAGGCGGGTGTTGGCGGCGGTGACGACTTCTTCGAGGCGGGCTGCCAGGACGTAGGCCTCCAGTTGCATGCGCACCCGGGCGCTGGGTGAGTTGCCGGTGACGAGTTCGGCTAGGTGGCGGGCGGTGAGGTGAGCCTGCTCGAGCGGTTGCAGGTGCTGGATGGCGGCGCCGAGGTCGGCGGCAAGGGCAGTGAGGGCCTGGCTGCGGGTGTGGGCGGCATTGGCGGCGGCGGCGGCCTCGGCGTGCTGGTCATCCGCGGCGGCCCTTGCAGCCGTGGCGGCGTCGAGGTCGGCGGAAGGCTGCGCGGCGGCCTGCTGCAGTGCCGGGTTGTCCAGGACTGCGGTGTGCGCGGCGCAGGCCTCGCGCCACTGAGTGATCTCTTCTTCGATGGCGCGGAGGTCTTCGTCGCTGAGCAGGGCCTGCTGGGCGAGTGCCAGGGTGTCGAAGCCTTGGTCTTTGGCGGCGAGGGCGGCCTGGTCGGTGCGGTGCGTGAGGGTCTGGACGACGGCGGCGAGGCTGCGGGAGGCCTCGGCGGTCTCTTTGAGGCGGTCGGCGGTGCGGGTGAGGTCGTCGGCGTGGGCGGCGACGGTGGGATAGGTGCCGCGGGCTGCGGTGAGCTTGGCGGTCAGCTCGGTGAGCTGCTGGGTGAGGGTGTCGTAGTGGGCGTTGCGGGCGGACAGGCCGGCCGTGGCGGTGCTGTGCTGCTTGGTCTGGGCCGTGTGCTCGCCGTCGAGTGTGAGGAGTTCCTCTTGGACGGTGCCCTGGTCTGCAGCGCGGTCCAGGGCGCCGGTCAGCTCCGTGGTGAGCGTGGTGTGCTGGGTCTGGAGGTCGGTCAGGGGGGTGTCGCCGGCTTCACCGGTGGCGGTAGCAGCCTGTTCGCGGAGCCCGTGCAGCACAGCCGCGGCGGCTTTCTGGGTGGCCTTGGCCTGCTCGTGGAGGGCTTCCGTGTCCTGCTCGTCCTGGCGTGTGGGCTGCCCGTCCTGGGGAGCGGCGGGCGCCGGGTGGGTGCAAGATCCGCAGACCGGGCAGGGGGTGCCGTCGGTGAGGGTGGCGGCGAGTTCGGCGGCCATGCCTTCGGTGCGTCGGCGGCGGATGGTCAGGTAGTCCTGGCCGGTCTGGCCGGTGACCGCTTCTGCATCGGCCAGCTGCTGTTCGGCCTTGGTGACCTTGGCGAGATGGGTGTCGCGGCGCCTGGCGGCTTCGAGGCGGGTTTTGAGGCCGTCCAGGGCGGTCTGGTGGCGGCGGCTTTCTTCTTCGGCCTGGCGGGCGGCTTCTCGCCGGGCTTCGAGGGTGTCGCGCCGGGCGGGCTCGGCTTCGAGCCAGTCCTGGGCTGTGCGTTGCTGGGTGGCGAAGTCCTGCCGTTCGGCGTCGGTGCGCTCCAGCTCCGCGGTCAGCCGGCGGATGGTGTCTTCCTCGGGGATGAGGACGGTCAGGACGGCAGCTTCAGCACGAAGACGCTGCTCGGCGGTTTCCAGCCGGCTGGCATCCAGGTCCTTGTGTTCGGGCAACAGGCGCTCGCGAGCGCTGCGTTCAACGCTCTGGGCACGGGTGTGGTCGTCTGCGGCGGTGTCCGCGGCGTGCAGCAGCGGTGCTGCCTGTTGGGCGCGGCGGGCCTGGTCGCGGCGCTGGATGAGTGTGTCCTGGTGCGGTGTCTGTTCCTGGAGCAGGTCGAGTTGCTGCCGGGCGCTGGTGTAGGTGGTTTGCTGCTGGTGGAGTTCGCGGGCCGCGGCTTCGAAGGTCTGCTGTCTGACCAGGTTCTCCTTGGCCGTTGTGGCTGCTTGGAGTGTCCTGGCGTGGTCGGTGTGGCTGGCGCGGAGGAGATCCTGGGCCCAGGCGCGGGCGGGTTCGGTGAGCGTGTGCGGATCGTCGGGGGTGGGCGCCGTGTACTTGGTTGTCAGGTCGGGTCCGGCGGCCTGGTGGATGCGTTCGGCCAGGCGCAGCACGTCGGCGCGGGCGGCGTCGCGGTTCTTCTCGGTGGTGCGGCTGTGGTCGTTCAGCCAGCGCTCGATGAAGGAGAAGCGGCCGGTGCGGAAGAGTTTGCCGAGGAGTTCTCGTCGGCCGTGGGCGTCGGCGTGGAGGAACTTGGTGAATTCGTTCTGCGGCAGCAGGACGACCTGGCAGAACTGGTCCCGGCTCATGCCCAGCAGGTCGGTGACCTCGACGGCTGCCTCCTGGTGGGACTTACTGGAAGGTTCCCAGCAGCCCTGGCCGTCGGCGTCGACGGCCCATTCGCTGAGCCGGGTTTCTGCCTTCTGGGAGGTCTCGCCTTCACCGGATCGCTTGGGGCGCATCTGGGCGGGGATCCGGTCGATGCGCAGGCGGCGCCCTGCAAGAGTGACCTCGAGGGTGACTTCGGTCAGGAGGCCGGCGGGAGCGTGGTGGCTGCGCAGCAGCAGGTCGCGGTCACCCGGTGGTTTGCCGTAGAGAGCGAAACAGATGGCCGCGAAGATGGTGCTTTTGCCTGCTCCGGTATCGCCGTGCAGGAGGAACAGGCCGTCGGCGGACAGGGCGTCGAAGTCGATGGTGTGGGTGCCGGCGAAGGGTCCGAATGCCTGCAGGCGCAGGGTGTGCAGGCGCATGTCAGACGGTTTCCTTCTGCTGCTCGTTCAGGCGGGAGGCTTCGACGGCCTGCTGCAGCAGGGCGTGTTCGTCCGGGGTGGGGTCGGTGCCGCGCATGCTGCTGATGAAATCGCCGGCGATGTCGAGGTCGCCGCGGCCGCGGATGCGCTGGCTGTAGGTGGGGGTGTTTGTGGCCTGGGCGGGGATGAGGGCGGGCTTGTGCTTGAGGCTGGCGGTGTGGGGGAAGCGGCGGCGCAGGCGGGCCATGGCCTCGAAGGGCAGGGCCGTGTCGGTGAGGGTGACCTCGAGCCAGGCATCCTTCAGCGGCTCGTGGTCGGGGTTGTTCAACAGGTCTTCCATGAAGCCGGTCACGCGTTCCAGGCGGAGAGGCACGGGGCAGGACCGGCGGGTGAGAGCGGGAACGGCATTGGGGGTGAGGTCGACCAGGGTGATCGACTTGGTGTGGCGGGCTTCGGAGAAGGAGTAGGCCAGCGGGGAGCCGCTGTAGTGAATGCGGTCGGTCACGCGCTGGGGGCCGTGGAGGTGGCCCAGGGCCACGTAGTCGATCCCGTGGAAGACGTCGGCACCCACGTGGGCGACACCGCCCACGGCGATTTCGCGTTCGCTGGTGGACTCCTCGCTCTCATCGCGTTCCTCGGGCTGCCCGGTGCCGGAGGTGACGAAGGCGTGCGCGAGGACCACGGACCGGGTGCCGGTCGGCTGGTTGTTGGTGAGGTCGGCGTGGATGCGGTCCAGGGCTGCGGTCAGTACTGCGCGGTGGGAGACGGCTTCGGCTTCCAGGCGGTCGCGGACCATCGACGGCTCGAGGTAGGGGATGCCGTACACGGCGACGGGGCCGTCGGCGTCTTCGAGGAGGACCGGGATGTCGCAGGTGCCGGGGTCGGTCCTCAAGTGGATCCCGGCACGGGCGAGGAGGCCGGATCCGACGCCGAGTCGGTGCGCGGAGTCGTGGTTTCCGCTGATCATGATGATCGGCACATCGAGGTCGGCGAGCTGGTGCAGAGCGCGATTGAACAGGCGCACGGCGTCCAGGCTGGGGATGGCCCGGTCGTAGATATCTCCTGCCACGAGGATCGCGTCGACGTCCTCAGTTCGGGCGGTGTCGACCAGGTGGTCGAGGAAGGCACGCTGGGCGGGAATCAAGTCTTCTGTGTGGAACCGGCGGCCCAGGTGCCAGTCCGAAGTGTGCAGAAACCGCATGAGCATAGACCGTAACCACAGAGACGGTAGCTACGAGTGGTTTTCCCGATAAACAGGATCATTGACGGGAGTCTGGAGGCATGTGGTGAATGGCTTCTTCGCCGGCCCCGCCCGGGATGCGGGCAAGATTGGCCCCGCCCACGGTCGCATCTTCCTCTCCGGCCGGAGGCCGTGTGACGTGTTAATCGCGCGGCGGGCGAATTCCTGGGAGATCCGCGCCCGCATCGGCCGGGCGCGTTGAAGCCGCCGGTCTGAGCGGAGCCGTAGAGAGTTCTTCGGCGTGGTCGGCGCGCTGGATGACCTCGCGGCGGATGCCGGGTGAGTCGGTTCGACTGCCCGAGGGGTGCACGGTATGCGGTCTTGGCCAGGCAGAAGGTGAAGGTCAGGCGCAGCCCTGGTCGGGCGGCTCAGGACAGAGCGGACGGCCGACGAGGCGGGGGAAGCTTCTGCAGCAGACCCCACAGCGGCCGCGAGCCCGCCGCCCACTCGCTGAGCAGGTGACGATCCACCAGGTGCAGCCCCAACTGCTTCGCGAGCGGCGCGCACTTGGAGGAAAAGCGACCGTTCGTCACGAGCACCACGACGTCCCCGCCGTGCAGCTGCCGACCGGTGCCGCTGAGCACATGCAGGTCAGGGGTGCCGACCGCCGAGCCCGCCCATCCGTCCCGGCGGTGCTTGCACTGGATCACCCAGCGCCGCCCGAACGGATCCGTGGCCTTCACGTCCGCGCCGTTGTCCCCCGCGCCACCGACCTGCACCGCGTTCCGGAACGGGATCCTGTACCGGAACCGGACCGGGGTGCCGTGGCGGGATCTGCCTACGCGTTTCGGCAAGTGGAAGACCGTGTACGAGCGGCATCGGCGATGGTCAGCGGATGGCACATGGGACAGGCTCTTCGCGGCTGTCCTGGCCGATGCTGACGCGGAAGGCCGCATCGACTGGTCGATGGTGAGCGTGGACTCCACCTCCTGCCGGGCCCATCAGCACGCCGCCGGAGCACGCAGAAAGCCTCCGAGACTGCCGGGAAAAGACGCGCGCTTCGGCAGCACCGCCCTGATGAGGGAATCGGACGCTCCCGGGGCGGCCTGACCTGCAAGATCCACCTCGCCGGTGAGGGCGGACGCCGCCCACTGGCCCTGCTGATCACCCCGGGCCAGTGGGGTGATGCGCCGCAGCTCATCCCGGTCATGGAGCGTGTTCGTGTCGCCCGGCTGGACGGCGGGCGTCCCCGGACTCGGCCTGACCATCTCGGCGGTGAGGCGTACTCTTCCCGATGCAACCGCCGCTACCTGCGACGTCGCCAGATCAGGCACACGATCCCCGAGCCGAAGAACCAGCGGGCCAACTGTCGGCGTACAACCTCACGTGACCAGCCGCGTACAAGCTAACGTGTCCAGCTCGTAGCGTGTCGGGGGCTGGTTCGTGCCGTTGATCGGCAGGCTGTCGTGCGACCGGTTGGGGTTGCACGGAGGCACTGCTCGTGATCTTGAATGAGGAACGCTGGGCGGAGTTGCGGCGTTTCCGTGCTCTGCATGCGTCTGGTGCGATGAGCGTCTCGGAGATCGCCCGGGAGACCGGTCTGCACCGGCAGACCGTGCGTAAGTACCTCTCCTCGCAGGCTCCGCCGGGCCCGCCGCGGGGCAGCAGCCGCCGGGGAACGCAGGCGCGGGTGGTGACCGAGGTGGCGCCGCTGATCGACGCGATGCTGCGGGCGGAACTGCTGATCAAGGGCACCGTGGTGCATGAGCGTCTGGTCGAGCAGTACGGCTTCACCGGCAACTACCAGCGCGTCAAGCTCTATCTGCAAGAAGCCCGGCCCCGTATCGCGGCCGAGCTGGGGGTGAGCACGGACGAACTGCGCCGACTGCACCGCCGCTTCGAGGTCATCCCCGGGGCTCAGGCCCAGGTCGACTGGGGCGGTGCGACACGAGGTCGCGTATATGAGTGAACTCGCAGATTGGAGGCCAGTTATGCCGGTTGCGTAGTTCTCGGTCAGTGTTCGAGACCGATCTCCGCTCTGACGTGCGTTCGCGGGTCCTGCCCGTCGAAGGTGCGAAGCTCAGGGAAGACGCCCAAGGGCACTCGATCCGTCAGGGGGAGCAACCGGGCAAGGAGAAGGCCGGACGGACGAACGTGAGTGAACCCCCTGTGATGCCTCGTTATC
The DNA here is from genome assembly GCF_053591955.1 of Streptomyces sp. NPDC002845. NCBI lineage: Bacteria > Bacillati > Actinomycetota > Actinomycetes > Kitasatosporales > Streptomycetaceae > Streptomyces > Streptomyces sp. NPDC002845. The sequence continues at coordinate 42,481 of NZ_JBSFUU010000086.1, forward strand.
GACAAACCCGGGAGACGGGATGAATACCGGGTTATAGGGCCTGGCCGCTGGAAGAAGCGGCGAGCGACGACCGGAGCCTGCCCCGTCGGTCGTGTGAACACCGCTGGTCCCGGGGTTTAGGGCAAGGCCGTGAAGTTACGGGCTGATCGTCGGCGTCAAGATGTTGATGCTGAGGGTGGCTTTGTAGGTGCGTCGGTCGACCTTGAGGCTTTT
>NZ_JBSFUU010000087.1:0-40905 GCF_053591955.1 Streptomyces sp. NPDC002845
TCCGGTTTGGGGCCTCGGGTGTGGGGGGCGCGCCCGCCCCCCCCCCCCCACCCCGCGCACGCCGGGCCCCCCCCCCCCCGCCCAGGAGGCGCCCCTCCTGGCCGGCGGCGGCTCGGTCGCCCTCACCGGTTCAGGTTTTCTTACGGGTCGTCATGGCGCGCTGGATCAGGATGAACGCGCAGAGCAGCACACCGGTGGCGATCTTCGTCCACCAGGAGCTGAGCGTGCCCTCGAACTGGATGATGCTCTTGATCAGGCCCAGCACCAGCACACCGAACAGCGTGCCCAGCACATAGCCGGAGCCGCCCGTCAGCAGCGTGCCGCCGATGACGACCGCGGCGATCGCGTCGAGTTCCATGCCGGTCGCGTGCAGCGGGTCACCGGACTGGATGTAGAGGGTGAAGAGCAGCCCGGCGAGCGCCGAGCAGAAGCCGCTGACCGTGTACACGGCGATCTTCGTGCCGCCCTGCGGAAGACCCATCAGCAGGGCCGACTGCTCGTTGCCGCCGATGGCGTACACCCGGCGTCCGAAGCGGGTGTAGTGCAGGACGTAGATCGCCACGGCGAGGACGACCAGCGCGATGATCGCGCCGACCGACAGGAAGCCCACCCCCAGCGAGGCCTGTGCCTGGGCCATGCTGCTCACCGAGGAGTCACTGATGGCGATCGACTCCTTGCTGATGACCAGGCACAGGCCACGGAAGAGGAAGAGGCCGGCGAGGGTCACGATGAAGGGCTGGATCTCGAAGTTGTGGATCACATAGCCCATCAGGAAACCGCCGAGGGCGCCCACGGCCAGCGCCATCGGCACCACGACCATGATCGGCAGTCCCTGGCGCTCCACCAGCCATGCCGTGAACATGGTGGTGAAACCGATCATCGAGCCCACGGACAGGTCGATGCCGCCGGACAGGATGACGAAGGTGACACCGACGGCGGCGACCAGCAGATAGCTGTTGTCGATGAACAGGTTGAGGAAGACCTGCGGTTCGGCGAACCCGTAGTTCTGATACCGGCTCAGGCCCCCGACGTACATCGCGAGGAAGAGCAGGGCCGTCACCAGGACGGGCAGGCGCCGGTCGGCGAGCAGGCTCGCGGCCTTGGACGGCGTACGGCTGTCCGGGGCCGTGGGGGGACTCTGGGTGGCCGTGCTCATCACGACACCTCCATCTTGGGAGCGGCCTCGGTCGCCGCGGCGGTCTCCGCCGGGGCCGCGGCCGGCCCGGCGCTTCCCTTCGCGCCGGGCTTGGCGCCGGACCTGGTGCCGAAGACCTTGGCCCGGAACTTCGGGGACTGCAGCAGGCAGACGACGATGACGACGGCGGCCTTGAAGACCAGGTTGGTCTGGGTCGGCACGCCGATGGTGTAGATCGTGGTGGTCAGGGTCTGGATGACGAGGGCGCCGACCACCGTGCCGCCGATGGAGAACCGGCCGCCCGTGAGCGCGGTGCCGCCGATCACCACGGCGAGGATCGCGTCGAGTTCGATCCACAGGCCGGCGTTGTTGCCGTCCGCGGCCGAGGTGTTGGAGCTGATCATCAGGCCCGCGATGCCCGCGCACAGCGCGCAGAACACGTACACCATGATCTTGATGCGCCGGGACCTGATGCCGACCAGGCGGCTGGCCTCGGCGTTGCCGCCGACCGACTCGACGAGCAGTCCGAGCGCCGTACGGCGGGTCAGTGCCACGGTGACGGCCACGACCACGGCCACCACGAAGATGGAGAAGGGCAGCGTCAGCCAGTAGCCGCCGCCGATCAGCTCGTACGGCTCGCTGTTGATGGTGATGATCTGCCCGTCGGTGATCAGCTGGGCGACACCGCGCCCGGCGACCATGATCATCAAGGTGGCGATGATCGGCTGGATGCCCATCCTGGCGACCAGGAAGCCGTTCCACAGGCCGCAGACGACCGCGGCCAGCAGGCCGAGGCCCATGGCGAGCAGTACTCCGGCCAGGGCGTTCTGGTCGGCCTGGTCGCTGATGTACGAGCAGGCCAGCGCTCCGGTGATGGCGACCACCGCGCCGACGGAGAGGTCGATGCCGCCGGTGGCGATGACCAGGGTCATGCCGACCGCCACCAGGATCAGGGGCGAGCCGAACAGCACGATCGAGACGAGGCTGCCGTAGAGGTGGCCGTCCGTCATCCGGATCGAGAAGAAGTCGGGGGTGAAGGGAACGTTGACGAGCAGCAGGGCGACCAGCACGGCGACCGGCCAGAACAGGTGATGGTGCGTCAGCGCTCGCCAGCGGGAAGTGGTGGTCACTGGTGCTCTCCGCTCGCGATGGTCTCCAGGATCCGGGTGGGGGTGATCTCGGGCCCGTTGGCGAGCTGCGCGACGAGTTTGCGGTCACGCAGCACTCCGATGGTGTGGCTGAGCCGGAGGACCTCCTCCAGCTCGGCCGCGATGTACAGCACGGACATGCCTTCCTCGGAGAGCGAGACCACCAGCTTCTGGATCTCCGCCTTCGCGCCGATGTCGATGCCGCGCGTCGGCTCGTCCAGGATCAGCAGCTTGGGCTGGGTGATCAGCCAGCGGGCCAGCAGCACCTTCTGCTGGTTGCCGCCGCTGAGCTGGCCGACGCGGGCCTCCGGGTTGGCGGGCCGGATGTCGAGGGCCTTGATGTACTTGGCGACGAGTTCGTCGCGCTGGGCGGCGGGGATGGGCCGGGTCCAGCCGCGTGCCGCCTGGAGGGCGAGGATGATGTTCTCCCGCACCGTCAGATCGGGTACCAGGCCCTCGGTCTTGCGGTTCTCCGAGCAGAACGCGACACCGGCGCCGATCGCGTCGTTGGGTGCGCTCATCGAGACCTGCTTGCCGCCGATGGAGACCTTGCCGCTGTCGGGCTGGTCGGCGCCGAAGAGCAGCCGGGCGAGTTCGGTACGGCCCGAGCCGAGCAGTCCGGCGAGTCCGATCACCTCGCCCTTCTTGATCTCCAGGTCGAAGGGGGCGATACCGCCGGTCCTGCCGAGGCCGTCCGCCTTCAGCAGCGTCTCGCCGACATCGGAGTGCAGCTGGTGGTCGTGGAGTTCCTCCAACTGGTCCAGGGCCTTGCCGATCATGAGCTCCACCAGTCCGACCTGGTCGAGGTCGCGGACCATGTGCTCGCCGACGAGCGTGCCGTTGCGCAGTACGGTCATCCGGTCGCAGACCTCGTAGATCTGGTCGAGGAAGTGCGAGACGAACAGGATCGCGACGCCCTGGTCCTTCAACCGCCGCATCAGGGCGAACAGTTCGAGGACCTCGTCGCGGTCGAGGCTGGATGTCGGCTCGTCCAGGATCAGCACCTTGGTGCCCGATCCCTCGCCGTCGCTGTCACCGGTGCCCACGGACCGTACGATCGCCACCAGTTGCTGCACGGCCAGCGGGTACGAGGACAGGGGCGCGGTGACGTCGATGTCGAGGCCGAGCCGGTCGACCAGCTCCGCCGCCTCCCGGCGCAGCCGCTTCCACTGGATGCGGCCCATGCGGGTCGGTTCGCGTCCGATGAAGATGTTCTCCGCCACCGACAGGTTGGGGCAGAGGTTGACCTCCTGGTAGACCGTGCTGATGCCCGCGTGCTGCGCCTGCAGCGGGCTGTCGAACCGCACGGACTGTCCGTCCAGGGTGATGCTGCCGCCGTCCAGCGGGTGAACGCCGGTCAGCACCTTGATGAGGGTGGACTTCCCTGCGCCGTTCTCGCCGAGCAGGGCGTGGATCTCGCCGGGGAAGAGCCGGAAGTCGACACCCGACAGAGCCCGTACCCCCGGAAACTCTTTGACTATGCCCGTCATCTCCAGGACGGGCCGCGGCTCTGCCATAAGTCTCCTAGCGAGGGAACCACCGGCTGCAGCCGGTGGGGGAATTCACTTTCCTGGCCTGTGGTAGGTTTTCTCCGCCCCAAAAGGGGTCGGTTCGGGCTGGACCGCAACCTTTGGGTTGGAAGCCCCCTCATGTGGGGCGGAGTCACGGCAGCGCTCCTCGTGGAATCGCTGCGGGCCCGCAGGGAGCCCGGCCGACCGATGGTCCGGTCGGCCGAAGGCTCCCTGCCGGTGGGTGCGGTCGGTCAGTACTTGCGGTCCGGGAGCGCGGCCGCGGCCTCGGACTGCATGAAGTCGCTCTCCTCGGTCTTGATCCACCGCTCGACCTCTTCGCCGTCGTGGACCTTCTGCACGACCTCCATCAGCTGGGGGCCGAGCAGCGGGTTGCACTCGACGATGGCGTTGATCTTGCCCTCGGACATGGCGACGAAGCCGTCCTTCACCCCGTCGACCGTGACGATCAGGATGTCCTTGCCGGGCTTCTTGCCGGCCGCCTCGATGGCCTGGATGGCGCCGATGCCCATGTCGTCGTTGTGCGCGTAGAGCACGTTGATGTCCGGGTTGGACTGCAGGAAGGCCGCCATGACCTGCTTGCCGCCGGCGCGGGTGAAGTCACCGGTCTGGCTGACGACGATCTCCCAGTCGTCCTTGTGCTCCGCGTCCATGACCTCCTTGAAGCCCTTGGCGCGCTCGATGGCCGGGGCGGCACCGGTGGTGCCCTCCAGCTGCGCGATCTTCACCGCGCCCTTGTGACCGGCCTCCTCCAGGACCCTCTCCAGGATCCGGGCGGCACGGCGGCCCTCGTCCGTGAAGTCGGAGCCGACCAGGGTGACGTACAGGGACTCGTCGGAGGTCTCCACCGAGCGGTCGGTGAGGACGACCGGGATGTCCGCGGCCTTGGCCTCCTTGAGCACCGCGTCCCAGCCGGTGACGACCACCGGCGAGAAGGCTATGACGTCCACCTTCTGCGCGATGTAGCTGCGGATCGCGGAGATCTGGTTCTCCTGCTTCTGCTGGGCGTCGGAGAACTTGAGGTTGTAGCCCGCCTCCTTGGCCGACGCCTTCACCGAGTCGGTGTTGGCGCTGCGCCAGCCGCTCTCCGAGCCGACCTGGGAGAAGCCGAGGGTGATCTTCCCGCCGCCGCCGGAGGAGTTGGAGGAGGAGCTGTCGTCCTCCTTGGCGCAGGCCGCCAGGCCGCTCGCGGCGACCACGCCGACTGCCGCGGTGAGGAAGTTTCTTCTGTTGAGCATGCTTCTTCTCCTTTGAAGAGCCGGTCCGGGGATGGACCCGCTGGTACTCGTGGGGACCGGCGGTACTACGTCCAGCCTGTCGATCATCGTTCGAGATATCGGTCGCGCGGGTGGATGGACGGCGACCGGTCGGTGCCGCGTCAGCCGGGAGCGTCGCCCCCTGGTTGAGCGGCGTGTTGGGTGGCGTGTTGAGGGACGTTTTGAGGTGCGTTTTGAGGAGCGTACGGAAAAGTGCTGGCGCGGACGACGAGTTGAGGTTCGATGGCGATCCGGGGCGTCCCGGAGGGGGCCCGGCCCTCGATGAGATCCAGCAGCAGGGCGATGCTCCGTCGGCCCACCGTCGAGAAGTCCTGCCGGATGGTGGTGAGCGGCGGGGCGAAGAACTCCGACTCCGGGATGTCGTCGAAGCCGACCACCGCGACGTCCTGGGGAGTTCTCACCCCCGCTTCCCGCAGGGCCCGCAACACCCCCAGTGCCATCTGGTCGTTGGCGACGAAGACCGCGGTCAGCCCCCGGCCCACCCAGCCGGCCAGTTCCTGGCCCGCACGGTAGCCCGACAGCGGACTCCAGTCGCCGCGCAGCAGCATGGGCTGCTCGACGCCTGCCTCTTCGAGGGTCGCCCGCCAGCCGTCGGCCCGGTCCACCGCCTCCTGCCAGTCCTCGGGTCCGGCGAGATGCCAGACCTTGCGGTGGCCGGCGGCCAGCAGATGACCGGTGGCCAGCCGCGCGCCCAGGTGCTGATCCACGTTGACGCTGGGGATCCCCACTCCGGGCCCGCTGCCCACGGTCACCACCGGGAACGGGTGGCGGAGTTCGGCGAGGGCCTCGACCGCCGACCGCTGCGGGGCGATGGCGACCACTCCCTCCACCCCGCCCTCGCTGAGATGGTCCAGGGCCTCGGACAGCTTCTCCACGGTCAGTTTGCGCAGACTGACCGTCGAGACGAGGTACCCCTCGGCGCGTGCCGCCTCCTCAAGGGCGAACAGCGTGCTGGCCGGTCCGTAGAGGGTGGTGTCGGAGGCGACCACACCCAGAGTCCGGGTGCGGCGGGTGACCAGAGCCCGTGCCGAGGAGTTGCGGCGGTAGCCCATCTCCTCGATCGCGCGCAGCACCCTGGCCCGTGTCTCGTCCCGCACATTGGGGTGCTCCCCCAGCACGCGGGACACGGTCTGGTGCGACACGCCCGCCAGGCGTGCCACGTCGGCCATGGTGGGCGGCCGAAGCTGTGAGTGTGCCACGGCCGCACCTCCTTCTTGGCGGTCGTCTGCCGATAAGACCTGTGGTGTGAGCGGATGATTCCGCGCCTCCGGCTTCACGCCGGGCTTCCGGAAAGCCCCCCGGCACCGGCCGGGCAGGCGAGTTGGGACACCGCTGGCACGACGCTCATACCTCCTTGGATGCCGTTGGACGCCGACTGATGAACGCGGTGGTCATTGTGAGCGCTAACAATTCATGGCGGTCAAGAGGGCTGCAATGGGAAGGTCGTCACGGTTGAATAACGTGGCCGGCGGCGGGGGCTGAGGCGGCGGCCCGTCACGGCGGCACGTCCGGCCCGCGGAACAGGCCCCGGGCCAAGGGTGCTGACGTGCGGTTTCTCGTAGCCGTGGATCGATGCGGAGGAAGCGCCGACCCGCCCGGTACGGCGCCGTGTTCGCCGTCCTGGACAGGACCGGCAGCCGGGCCGCCCGCCGCCCGCCGCCCGCCGCCCGCCGCCCGCCGCCCGCCGCCCGCCGCCCGCGCAACCGCTCACGCGACGGACGGTCACCGGCTCGTACGAAGACCGGTCCGCGCGGCCGGAACCCTGAGAGCCTGTGTCATGTCCCCGGCCGGGCGCCCGCCGCCCGGCACGCACTCCCCCATTGCCTTAAGGGCGTGGGGGGACCCCCAGCCGCGTTGCCGAAAGGCCCTGGTAGCTCCTCCACCACGCTCGAACCGGCTTCGCTCGGCTCGCGCGGGGGCACCCCCATCGAGGACCTTCCGGCGCCTTGCGATCGCACGCTCCCCCACTCTCGGCTGCGCTCGCGCGGGAAACCCCATGACGACGTGCGCTGATCCGACCGGGGATAGGACACAGGCTCTTACGTGCACCACCACAAGAAGCGCGTGCACGTCTCCGAAGGGCTCGGGTCCGGGGTCGGGGAGCCCGGGGTGGGGTCGGGGGTCGGGTCCGGAGTCGGGGAGTCCGGGGTCGTTCCGGGGGTCGGGGCGCTGGAGGGCGGGGGCAGGGGCGCCGGGCCGGGGGCCGAGGACGTGGGGCTCGCCGTCGTGTTCGAGTCCGAGGGCTCCTTGGGCCCGTTCCGGTCCTTCACCTCGGGCTTCGTCGACTCCGAGGCCGAGGGAGACGCCGACTCGCCCGTCGAGTTCCCCTCCGCGTCGGCCGGTCCCACCGGCCCGCCGCCGGGCTCCGAGACACCCTCCGCAGACGCCGTCGGTAAGCCCTCGGAGGGGTCGTCCGCGGACGCCGCGTTCGGCTCCGCCGACGGAGACTCCGCGCCGAGCCCCGCGAGTGTCAGTCCGCCCGCGGCGAACAGCAACCCCGTCCCGATCACCAGGGCCCGCCGGCGACGACGCCGGTGCAGCGCCGCCTGTCGGTCCCGCCGATCCCGCCGGTCCGGTCGGCTCGCCCGCACGCCACGTCCACCGCCCCAGGACCGCACTCGACGCTCACCGGCCTCGGGCTCCTCGCCCTCACACCCTGCGTCGCGTTCATCGCGTTCTTCCACGGCCGTAGCGCCCCGGTCGGAGAGCCAGTCCGCATACGCCCGGCACGCTTCGGCCGGGGTGCCGCACCCCGGGCAGGCGAGGGCGCCATTGAGGTGCCGTTGGCACGCGTGGCAGTAGTCCATGACGCCGGAAGGGTAAGTTCCGCACGGAGGACGTTCCCGGGCGTGGCTGTGAAAGTTGCGTAGAATCCCGCGTTCCGAGGTTTCGGAGCGCGGACAGCCCAGGACTATTCACCGCCATCCCGGCCATCGAGTCGAAACCGTTGTGGGTTCAACCCATTGACACTCCGACCGCGTCGTCCTTACTGTCACGCCAGCATTTCGAACGTGTGACGATATTTCGAACACGCCACAGAGCACAGGGAGTAGCTACCGTGCGCATCACGGGAATCAGCACGCACGTGGTAGGGACGCCGTGGCGCAACCTGACCTACGTCCAGGTGCACACCGACGAGGGGCTCACCGGCGTCGGCGAGACCCGCATGCTGGGACACACCGACGCACTGCTCGGCTATCTGCACGAGGCCGAGGCCAACCACATTCTCGGGTCGGACCCGTTCGCTGTCGAGGACCTGGTCCGCCGCATGAAGTACGGCGACTACGGGCGGGCCGGCGAGATCGTGATGTCCGGCATCGCCGTGATCGAGATGGCCTGCTGGGACATCAAGGGCAAGGCCCTCGGCGTCCCCGTCTGGCAGCTGCTCGGCGGCAAGGTCACCGACAAGGTCAAGGCGTACGCCAACGGCTGGTACACCACGGAGCGCACCCCCGAGGCCTACCACAAAGCCGCGCAGGAGGTCGTCGCGCGCGGCTACAAGGCCCTCAAGATCGACCCCTTCGGCACCGGTCACTTCGAGCTCGACCACGACGAGACGCTCTACTCCGTCTCCCTGATCGAGGCCGTACGGGACGCCATCGGGCCCGACGCCGAGCTGATGCTGGAGATGCACGGCCGGTTCTCGCCCTCGACGGCCGTCCGCCTCGCCCATGAGCTGGCCCCCTTCAAGCCCGCGTGGCTGGAGGAGCCGGTCCCGCCAGAGAACCTCAAGGCCCTGGAGAAGGTGGCCGCGAAGGTCGACATGCCGGTCGCGACCGGTGAGCGCATCCACGACCGCATCGAGTTCCGCGAGCTGTTCGAGAGCCAGGCGGTGGACATCATCCAGCCCGACGTCGGTCACATCGGGGGGATCTGGGAGACCAGGAAGCTGGCCGCGACCGCCGAGACGCACTACATGCTCGTCGCGCCGCACAACGTCGGCGGACCGGTCCTCACCGCCGCCTCGCTCCAGGTCGGTTTCACCTCGCCGAACTTCAAGATCCTTGAGCACTTCAACGACTTCGCGGACGCGGAGATCAAGAAGGTGGTCAAGGGCGCGCCCCAGGTGGTGGACGGGTACTTCCACCTCTCCGACGCGCCCGGCCTCGGCGTCGAGCTGGACACGGACGCGGCGGCGGAGTTCCCGCAGCAGCAGGCCCGCTTCGACCTGTGGGCGGACGGCTGGGAGCAGCGCAAGCCGAAGGGAGCGCAGTGAGCACCGCGGTCGTCATCGAGGCGCCGGGCGAGCACCGGCTGGTCCGGCACGAGCCCCGGCAGCCGGAGGCGGGCGAGGCGCTGGTGCGGGTGCACGCCTCCGGGATCTGCGGCAGCGACCGCGAGGTCTACCAGGGCAACCGGCCCGAGGGATACGTCCGTTATCCGCTCACACCCGGCCACGAGTGGTCCGGGACCGTGGCCGCGGTGGGGACAGGAGCGCCTTCGACTCTTGTAGGCCGCAAGGTCGTCGGTGAGGGCTTCCGGAACTGCCAGGTGTGCGACCGCTGCCACGCGGGCGAGACCACGCTGTGCACGGACGGGTACGAGGAGACCGGGTTCACCCAGCCCGGCGCGATGGCCGCGACGCTCACCCTGCCGGCCCGCCTCCTGCACGTACTCCCGGACGGCGCCGATCTGACCGCCGCCGCCCTGCTGGAGCCAGCCGCCTGCATCGCGGCCGCCGCGCTCAAGGCGAACGCCCGGCCCGGCGAGCGGGTGGCCGTCGTGGGCACCGGGACGCTCGGGATGTTCGCCGTTCAGTTCCTGAAGGCGGGCTCGCCGTCGGAGCTGCTCGTCGTGGGCACGCGCCCCGACCGCGAAAAGCTTTCGAAGGATTTCGGCGCCACCGACTTCCGCACCCGCGACCAGGAGCTCCCCGACGACTTCGACGTCGTCATCGAGACCGCCGGGTCCGCGTCCGCCGCGGGCACCGCCGCCTCACTGCTCCGGCGCGGCGGGCGCCTGGTCCTGACCGGGATTCCGGCTCCGGGCGCCGAGGGACTCGACCCGACCGATCTCGTCGTACGGCAGCTGGAGGTGCACACCGTGTTCGGGGCGCCGCCGGAGGCCTGGGCGCACACGGTGCGCGTGTTCGGCGCCGGTCTGCTGGATCCGCTGCCCCTGGTCACCCACGAGCTGCGGCTTGAGGAGTTCGCGCACGCCATCGAGCTGGTCGGCTCCGGCGACCCGAAGGTCGGCAAGGTGCTGATCCGGCCGTAGCACCACCGGGCGCCCGCGCCGCCCCCGAGACGTACGCCGGTACGGAGACCCTGACACTCCGTACCGGCGTACACCCACCGACGAACTACGTCCGAAATACCGAACGCGAAGAAGGACAGCTTGTGACCGACGCTTCCGCTCCGGCAGCCCGTCGACCCGGTGAGCAGGCGCTCGCCGCGCTCGGCCTGGGCGCGCCCGACCTGTCCCCCGCCGACGCCTCGGCGCACACCTTCCCCGGAGGCGGCCGCTGGCGCACCGAGATCCCCTCGTGCGAGGGGCCCGAGGCGCTGGGCGTGGTTCTCAAGGAGTCCTCGCGGCTCGATGTGCCGATCCACCGGATCAGCCAGGGCAGCGGTGTATGGATGCTGACCGACGCCGAGATCACCGAGATGGTCGAGGCCACCGCCGAACGCGACATCGAGCTCTGCCTGTTCACCGGCCCGCGCGGCACCTGGGACATCGGCGGCTCGGTGCGGACCGACTCGCGCGGCGGCGGCCTCAGGGCACGCGGCCACGACGCGGTCGCCGGGTGTGTCGAGGACGCCGTCCGCGCCACCGAACTGGGCGTCAAGTGCCTGCTCGTCGCCGACGAGGGCGTGCTGTGGACCCTGCACCGGGCGCGCGCCGCCGGGATCCTCCCGGCCGACACGACCCTGAAGGTGTCCGCGCTGATCGGCCCGGTCAACCCGGCCGCGTACGCCGTGTACGAGATGCTCGGCGGCGACTCGATCAATGTGCCGAGCGATCTGCCGCTCGCTCATCTCACCGAGATCCGGCGGGTCTCCGCCGCCCCCATGGACATGTACATCGAGGCCCCCGACGACCTCGGCGGGTACGTCCGGATGTACGAGGTCGCCGAGCTGATCCGGCGCGGCGCACCGCTCTACCTGAAGTTCGGTCTGTCCAAGGCCCCCGGGATCTACCCGTACGGCACCCATATGCGGGACCTGACCCTGTCCACCGCCCGGGAGCGGGTGCGGCGCGGCCGACTCGCCCTGGACCTGCTCGCGCGGCACGGAGCGGACGGCGACATGGCGCCGCTCGGTTCGCGGCTTCCGGGCCGGCTGAAGCGGTTTGACACCCCCGCATAACGTTCCGGAAAAACCCTCTTCACAAAAGGCGACGCGGCCACACACAATCCGACAGCCTGACCTCGGTCTCTTCCCGCGCCGCGTTCCGGAGCGTCTTCGCACCCCCAGACCGAACCTCGCACCCACATCAAGGATGATGATCATGCGTAACCGCAGAGCAGCCCTCACCTCCATCGCCGCAGCCGCCTCCCTCGCCCTGACCCTTTCCGCCTGCGGGCAGAGCAGTGAGGGCGGCAGCGAGGACACGGGCAGCGCCGAGGACCCCACCGTCGGTATCTCGATGCCCACCAAGTCCTCCGAGCGCTGGATAGCCGACGGCGACAATGTCGTCCAGAACCTGGAGTCCAAGGGCTTCAAGACCAAGCTGGTCTTCGGTGAGGACGAGCCCGACCAGCAGGTCGCTCAGATCGAGAACATGATCACGCAGGGTGTGGACGCCCTGATCGTCGCCGCGATCGACAACAAGTCGCTGAACAACGTCCTGCAGCAGGCCAAGGACGAGAACATCCCCGTCATCTCGTACGACCGCCTCATCCTCGGCACCGAGAACGTGGACTACTACGCGTCGTTCGACAACGAGAAGGTCGGCCAGCTCCAGGGCGGCTACATCGTCGAGAAGCTCGGGCTGGAGGACGGCGAGGAAGGGCCGTTCAACCTGGAGCTGTTCGCGGGCTCGAACGACGACAACAACACGCGGTACTTCTTCCAGGGTGCGATGAGCGTCCTGCAGCCGTACATCGACGAGGGCAAGCTCGTCGTCAAGTCCGGCCAGACCGAGCTGACCCAGGTCACCACCCTGCGCTGGGACGGTGCCACCGCGCAGGACCGCATGGACGACATCCTCACGAGGTCGTACAAGAGCGACGCCGTCGACGCGGTGCTCTCGCCGTACGACGGCATCTCCATCGGCATCCTCTCGGCGCTGAAGTCCGACGGCTACGGCTCCAAGGACAAGCCGCTGCCGGTCATCACCGGGCAGGACGCCGAGGTCGCCTCGGTGAAGTCGATCATCGCGGACGAGCAGACGCAGACCGTCTACAAGGACACCCGCGAACTCGCCAAGGTCGCGGTGAACATGGTCGACGCGCTCCTCAACGACAAGGAGCCCGAGGTCAACGACACCAAGACGTACGACAACGGCGTGAAGGTCGTGCCGGCCTACCTGCTGGAGCCGGTCAACGTCGACAAGTCCAACTACCAGGAGGTCGTGGTCGACTCCGGCTACATCAACGAGAGCGACCTCAAGTAACCGCCCGCTCACTCTGATTGGAAGGCACGACCATGGCGGGACCCGTCCTGGAAATGCGCTCGATCGTCAAGACCTTTCCCGGCGTCAAGGCGCTTTCGGACGTCACTCTGACGGTCCGTCAGGGCGAGGTTCATGCCATCTGCGGCGAGAACGGCGCCGGGAAGTCCACCTTGATGAAGGTGCTCTCCGGCGTCCATCCGCACGGAAGTTACGAGGGAGAGATCCTCTTCGAGGGCGAGCTCTGCCGGTTCAAGGACATCCGGGCGAGCGAGCAGCACGGCATCGTCATCATCCACCAGGAGCTGGCGCTGGTGCCGTTCCTCTCCCTCGCGGAGAACATCTTCCTCGGCAACGAGCACGCCACGCGCGGGCTCATCAACTGGAACGACACGCTCAAGCACGCCACCGAACTGCTGCGCCGGGTCGGTCTCGACGACCACCCGGAGACCCGTGTCGCCGACATCGGCGTGGGCAAGCAGCAGCTCGTGGAGATCGCCAAGGCGCTGTCGAAGAAGGTGAAACTGCTCATCCTCGACGAGCCGACCGCGGCGCTCAACGACGAGGACAGCGGCAAACTCCTCGATCTCATCCTGGAGTTGAAGAAGCAGGGCATCACCTCGATCATCATCTCCCACAAGCTCAACGAGATCCGCAAGGTCGCCGACTCGGTGACGATCCTGCGCGACGGGCAGTCCATCGAGACCCTCGACGTGAAGGCCGCCGAGACCACCGAGGACCGGATCATCAGCGGGATGGTCGGCCGCGACCTCGACCACCGCTTCCCCGAGCGCACCCCGCACGAGGCGGAGGAGGGCGCGGCACCGGCCCTGGAGATCCGCGACTGGACCGTGCACCACCCGATCGACCAGCAGCGCAAGGTGGTCGACAACGTGTCGATCCATGTGCGGCGCGGCGAGATCGTCGGCATCGCGGGCCTGATGGGCGCCGGCCGCACCGAGCTCGCGATGAGCGTCTTCGGGCGGACGTACGGCCGGCACGCCGAGGGCACGGTCCTCAAGGACGGCAAGGAGATCCGGACGAAGACCGTCGCCGAGGCGGTCGGGCACGGGATCGCGTACGTCACCGAGGACCGCAAGCACTACGGCCTCAACCTCATCGACACCATCAACCGCAACATCTCACTCAGCGCCCTCGGCAAGGTCGCGAAGCGCGGGATCGTCGACGAGCACGAGGAGCGGCAGGTCTCCGAGGGCTACCGCAAGTCGATGAACATCAAGGCGCCGACCGTCTTCGAACCGGTGGGCAAGCTGTCCGGCGGCAACCAGCAGAAGGTCGTCCTCAGCAAGTGGATCTTCGCGGGTCCCGATGTGCTGATCCTGGACGAGCCCACGCGCGGCATCGACGTGGGCGCCAAGTACGAGATCTACACGGTCATCGACAAGTTGGCCGCCGAGGGCAAGGCGGTCGTCTTCATCTCCTCCGAGCTGCCGGAGCTGCTCGGCATGTGCGACCGCATCTACACCATGGCCGCCGGGCGGCTCACGGGAGAGGTCCCGCGGGCCGAGGCCACGCAGGAAGTGCTGATGCGTCAGATGACGAAGGACAAAGAGGTAACGCGATGAGCACCAATGTGACCGACACGAGCCCGGCCGCGGCTCCGCCCGGGAAGAGCGGAGGTTCGGGCACGGGCAGCGGCCTGCTCCAGCTGATGCTGGACGGTATGCGCCGCAATATGCGGCAGTACGGCATGCTGATCGCCCTCGGTCTGATCGTGGCGCTGTTCGCCGTGTGGACCGACGGCGACCTGCTGCTGCCGCGCAACGTCTCCAACCTGGTGCTGCAGAACAGCTACATCCTGATCCTCGCGATCGGCATGATGCTGGTGATCATCGCGGGCCATATCGACCTGTCGGTCGGCTCACTGACGGCGTTCGTGGGCGCGTTCGCCGCCGTGCTGACCGTGCGGAACGATCTGCCATGGCCGGTCGCCGTGGTGCTGTGTCTGCTGGTGGGCGCGGTGGCGGGATCGGTACAAGGGTTCTTCATCGCGTACGGCGGCATACCCTCGTTCATCGTCACCCTCGCCGGAATGCTGATCTTCCGCGGTCTGACGGAGATCCTGCTGGAGGGCCAGACCCTCGGTCCGTTCCCGGGCGGGCTGCAGAAGATCGGCAACGGCTTCCTGCCGGAGACCGGCCCGGAGACCAACTACCACAACCTCACCCTGCTACTGGGCTTCGTCCTGATCGCCTTCGTGGTCATCCAGGAGGTCCGCGACCGCAAGCGCCAGCAGGAGTTCTCCCTCGACGTGCTGCCGAGGAACATCTTCCTGCTCAAGCTCGTCGCCATCGTCTCCGCGATCCTCGTCGTCACGCTGATGCTCGCCAGTTACAAGGGCGCGCCGATCGTCCTGCTGATCCTGGGCGTGCTGGTGGTCGGCTACGGCTACCTCATGCGCAACGCCGTCTTCGGCCGCCACATCTACGCGATCGGTGGCAACCTGCCGGCGGCCAAGCTGTCGGGTGTGAAGGACAAGAAGGTCACCTTCCTGGTCTTCGTGAACATGGGCGCGCTCGCGGCCCTGGCGGGTCTGGCGATCGCCGCCCGCCTCAACGCGGCCTCTCCGAAGGCGGGCCTGAACTACGAACTGGAGGCCATCGCCTCGGCGTTCATCGGCGGCGCGTCCATGAGCGGCGGTGTCGGCACCGTCCTCGGCGCGATCATCGGCGGTCTCGTCCTCGGCGTGCTGAACAACGGCATGAACCTCCTCAGCGTCGGCTCCGACTGGCAGCAGGTCATCAAGGGCATGGCCCTGCTGGCGGCGGTCGGCTTCGACGTGTGGAACAAGCGCAAGTCGGGGTCGTAAGTCAGTTTCGGGCCCCGCCCCCGGTGGGGCCCGCTCCAATGGCGAGTGAGCCGAAGGGGCGCGCCGGTGTCGAGCACGGTCGGGCGCTCGACACCGCCACGCGCCGGTAGGCGCATATCGATACGGCGGCGCCCCGGAGGCGAACCGAGCCACAAAAAAAAGGGGAGGCCGGTGAAGTCGCTCTTTGGCAAGCTTGCCGACGGCACCGAGATTCACAGCTGGTCGCTGGTGAACGGCGGCACGCGGATGAAGGTGCTGTCGTACGGCGGGATCGTGCAGTCGCTGGAGGTCCCGGACCGCAGGGGCCGGCACACGAACGTCTCCCTGGGCTTCGACAACATCGAGGACTACGTCTCCTCCAGCCCGTACTTCGGCGCCCTGATCGGCCGGTACGGCAACCGCATCGGCAACGGCCGCTTCACGCTCGACGGCACGACGTACCAACTGTCCGTCAACGACGGCGAGAACAGCCTGCACGGCGGGACCAAGGGCTTCGACAAGGCCGTGTGGGACATCGAGCCGTTCACCAAGGGCTCCGACGTCGGCCTGTACCTGTACAACACGAGCGTCGACGGCGAGATGGGCTACCCCGGCACGCTGAAGACGAAGGTCACGTACACGCTCACCGAGCACGGCGACTGGCGCATCGACTACGAGGCCACCACCGACAGGGCCACGGTCGTCAACCTCACCAGCCACGTCTACTGGAACCTGGCCGGCGAGGGCAGCGGCACGATCGAGAACCACGAGCTGAAGATCGCCGCCTCCCGCTACACCCCCGTCGACCCGGGCCTGATCCCCACCGGCGGGCCGACCGAGGTCGCGGGCACGCCCTTCGACTTCCGCCGGACGAAGACTGTCGGCGAGGGCATCCGCGAGACCGACCAGCAGCTGCTGTACGCCAAGGGCTTCGACCACAACTGGGTGCTCGACAAAGGGATCAGCGCCGGACCCGAGTGGATCGCGACGCTCAAGGACCCCTCCTCCGGCCGTACGCTGAGGATGGCCACCACCGAGCCGGGCCTGCAGTTCTACTCCGGCAACTTCCTGGACGGCACCCTCGTCGGCCCGAGCGGAAGGGTCTACCGGCAGGGCGACGCACTGTGTCTGGAGACACAGCGCTTCCCGGACTCGCCGAACCAGCCGTCGCTCCCGTCGACGGTGCTGCGACCAGGGCAGACGTACCGGTCGACGACGGTGCACTCGTTCAGCGCGTGACCATGACATGAATTCATACTTCTGTCACATCTACTGAACGGGGTTCCCCCCGCCTCCGTATGTAAGGGCGGCCCGCGCTCCCCCGCGCGGGCCACCCAAAGACTGGGCCCATCTTCCCCAACGGGGCCCGCCCCATACGGAGGTTCCATGGCCGACAACGTCACCTCGCTGTTCCGCAGCACGGCGGCGCACAGCCCCTCGATGGCTGCGCTGACACGTGAGAGCGATGGTGTGGGGCCGGTCGACTTCTGTATCCCGTGCAACCCGTACTTCCCCACGCCGGCCATGTTCGAGCAGATGGCCGGCCGGTTGCGCGACATCATCACGTACTACCCGAGCAGCGCCGACACGATCACGTCCGAGCTGTGCAATCTGCTCCAACTGCCGCCGCAGTGCGTGGCGATGGGCAATGGCTCGACCGAACTCATCACCTGGATCGACCACTTGCTGGTCCGTGAGTCCCTCGCCGTCCCCGTCCCCACCTTCGGCCGCTGGACCGACCAGCCGATGGAGACCGGCAAGCGGGTCGACATGTTCCCGCTCCAGGAGTCGAGCGGCTTCGCCCTGGACCTCGCGCAGTACGCCGAGTTCATCCGTGCCCGGGGCACCAGGGTCGCCGTCATCTGCAACCCGAACAACCCCGACGGCGGCTTTCTGCACCGGCACGCGCTCGTGCAGTTCATGGACGCGATGGCCGACCTGGACCTGGTCGTCATCGACGAGTCGTTCCTGGAGTTCGCCGACGCCGAGTCCGAGCCGAGCGTCGTCGAGGACGCGGTGATGCGGCCCAACGTCATCGTGCTGCGCAGCCTCGGCAAGAACTTCGGCCTGCACGGCATCCGCTTCGGCTACCTGGTGGCCAACCCGGCGCTCGCAGGCAAGGTCAGGTCCATGCTCCCGAAGTGGAACCTCAACTCCTTCGCGGAGCACGTGGTGTTCATGCTCAAGGAGCACGGCGCCGAGTACATGGAGAGCCTGCACCTGGTCCGCCGCGACCGGCTGGACATGGCCCGCCAGCTCTCCAACCTGCCCGGCCTGACGGTCTATCCGTCGCAGGGCAACTTCCTCTTCGTGCGCCTCCCCGTGGGCGCCGAGGGAACCGTGGTCCGGGACCGGCTGCTCACCGAGCACCGCATCCTCGTCCGCGAGTGCGGCAACAAGATCGGCTCGTCCAGTCGCTTCCTGCGACTCGTGGTCCGGCCCGAGGTCGACGTGCGTCGCCTGGTGTCAGGCCTGGAGTCGGTGCTCTACGGGTCCAGGAGGGGAGCCGCCGTACCGGAGCTGGGCACAGGGACCAGCTACAGCTCGGGTACGGCGGCCGTGGACCGGCTGGTGAGCGAGACCAACGGAGCGGGTATGCATGGCCTGGCCGCCCAGGCCATGCAGTCACAGGGGCGGGGGATGCCGGGCCTGGCCCCGGCACCCGCGCCCACACCGACCCCCGCCCCGTTCCCGGCGGCGGTACCGACCCCGGCCCCGTTCCCGACCCCGGCCCCGTTCCCGGCACCCACCCCCATGCCGGCGCCCGCTGCCGCCATGCCGGCCCCGGCTCCCATGCCGCCGGCGCCCGCCCCTGTCCCCGCCCCCACCCCCATGCCCTCGCCCGCGCCCATGCCCGGAGCCTCCCCGGCTGCGGCCGGACTGCAGCCCGCGGCCCAGACCGGCATGCCCGGCCTCGCGGCCGCCGCGAACCGCCGCGCGATGGGCGCCGCCCAGGGCCTGACCGCAGCCCAGGTCCGGGGCCGCACGCAGCCGGTGGACCAGCCGGAGCCGGTGGGCTGGCCGACGGCGGGGGCGGTGTAACCCCAGCCCCCGGCCCACACGGACGGTGCAGCCGGAGAACTCCCAACGTCCCGCCCCCCAACTCCTGTCACCTCCACGTCACTTCAGGACACTCCCGTCACACATCTGGAACGCAATGGCAACCCACGAGGCGCTGTGGCCCCACCCGCCCCACGCCTACGATGCCTACGATCAAGGCGACGCTTCGTCTACGCGTGTCATGGCCGGCTGAAAGTGGGTGAGGACCCTGCGGCACGGGACCCGGATCATGGTGGCGGCCGCGGCCGCGCTGGGACTCACGGTCGGCCTGTCCGGCTGCGGTGAGGGGACGGGGGCGGGGAGGACCGCCCTCACCGTCGTCGCGACCAACTACGGCGACAGCAAGCACAAGAACTCCCAGGGCTACTGGGACCGCGTCTCCCTCGCCTTCCGCACCGAGTACCCGGACATCGACGTGAACGTCGAGGTGTACTCGGCGGGCACTGTCCAGCAGAAGGTCGCCGAGCTGGTGAAGCAGGGCAGGGCGCCGGACATCGTGCAGACCGACAGCTTCGCCGAATACGCGGCGGACGACCTGCTCTACAGCGCGGACGAACTGCTGTCGATCCCGGTCCAGGCCTCGTTCGTGCCGAGCCTCGCCCAGGCGGGGCGGGTGGGGG
Organism: Streptomyces sp. NPDC002845; assembly: GCF_053591955.1. Lineage (NCBI taxonomy): Bacteria > Bacillati > Actinomycetota > Actinomycetes > Kitasatosporales > Streptomycetaceae > Streptomyces > Streptomyces sp. NPDC002845. Next base: position 19,133 of record NZ_JBSFUU010000087.1, read on the forward strand.
CGGACCAGTACGGGCTGCCGTTCACCGCGAGCACCCGGCTGCTGTTCTACAACAAGGACCTCTTCACTCAGGCGGAACTGGAACCCCCGACCACCTTGAACGAACTCGTCGCCGCGGCAAGGGTGTTGAAGGCGCAGGGCGTGACGTACCCGATCGCCGTGCCGCTCGGCCCCGAGGAGGCCGAGGCCGAGACGCTGATGTGGCTGCTGTCCGGAGAGGGCGGCTACACCGGCATATCGAACAACTACGACATCGAGTCCAACGCCAACACCGCGACCCTGAAATGGCTGAAGTCGAACCTCGTCGGCGAGGGCCTCACCGGTCCGGTCGCGCCGGGCAAGCTGAACCGGAGTGCCGCGCTCCAGGCCTTCGTCGAGGGCGAGGCGGGCATGGTCAACGCCCCGCTCTCCCTGATCCGGCAGATCGGCGATTCGTCCCTCGCCGTGCCGTACGGCACCGTGCCGCTGCCCAGCCGCACCGGCAGGAAGGTACCGGCCATGGGCACCGCCGACTGGGTCATCGCCTTCAAACAGGGCGGCCACCGCGAGGAGATCGGGGAGTTCCTCGACTTCCTGTACGACGACAAGTACGTGACCGAGCAGGCGTCCCTGTACCAGCTGCTGCCGGTGACCGTGTCGGCCGCCGACGCGATGCGCGCCGACAAGAAGCAGCGTGCCCTGTGGGACGGCCTGGACACCCTGCGGAACCTCCAGCTGTACCCGCTCTCCGAGACCAACTGGTCCAAGGTCGCGGCGGCCGTCCGCGCGCGGATCGGCGAGGCGGTCACCCCGAAGGGAGATCCCGAGGCGGTGCTCGCCTCGATCGCGGAGGCGGCGAAGTGAGCGCCGGATCACCATCGGCGATCAATCGATGATTGTCGCCCGGAATGAGTCACTCCACGATCGTCTGCGTACAAGTCAGGTCAGGAAGTACGCCCATCCGGTCGCCCGAGTGTGGATACGCCGAACCTGGTTAGCGTGAGCGCATGCGGCTGCGTGGCCTCATCGAGGTGAGCTGAAGGATGCTGAAGGTTCCCGGCGGCGGCTTCTTCGCCGACGCCTCCCATGAACCGGGTACCCCCCGAAGGGTGCTGCTGAAGCGGCACTTCACCGGCGCGAGCCTCGTCCGGCTCCGGCCCCTGGTCGAGGACACGGCGGCGGCGGAAGGGCTGACCGGAGTGCGGCTGGGCGAGTTCATCCTCGCCGTCAGCGAGGTCGCCGCCAACGCGGTCGAACACGCCGGTGGCCAGGGCCACTTGGAGCTGCGCCGCCTCGCCGACGAACTGGAGTGCCGGATCACCGACAACGGCCCCGGCTTCACCCCCGCCATCCCCGTCCTCCCCGGCCTCGACACCGCCCGCCCCGGCCGCGGTCTCTGGCTGGCCCGCCTGGTCACCGACCGCCTCGCCATCGCGGCGAACACGACGGGGTCGGCGGTCACTCTGGCGATGCGGGTGCACTGAGCGGGCCGGGGCCGACGGGATCACGGGTCAGGAGGCCGGGCACTCCTTCCACGCCATGTGATAGATCGTGCTGATGTCACCGTCGGTCGAGTCCATCGTCATGAAGCTGGTGCTCCCGGGCGCCGATGTGCCCGCGTTCACCCGCAGCTCCGTGTTGATGTTGAAGTTGCGCTGAACTCCACAGGGCGCCCACACCAGTTGGGCCCATTCGGTGCTGTCGGTGGCCTGCCAGTTGTCGTTGTACGGGCCGTTGAAGGGGTGGGTTCTGAACTCCGTGCTCGAAGAGCCCTGGAAGTAGTACGAGGCTCTCTGGATGGCGCTCGCGCCGGGCTGGAGCATGGCGTAGCCCCGGTAGTCGGCGCTGGCGATGGCGTACGTGAAGCCCTGCGGGACGTGGACGACCAGGTTGAGCTGACAGTTCTTGCGGAACGCCGTGGGGTCGGCGTTGCCGCCGGCCTGGGCGAGGTAGTCGCTGTAGGTGACCGTGAAGGCGGTGTTGTCCGGCGAGACGGCCACCGCCGCCGTGCCCTGCGGGCAGCCCGAGCCGTTCACTGTGGCGACTCTGATGACGATCTTGTCCGGGGGCGGGTCGTCGAACCCCGAGCCCGGGCCCTGCGCGGGTACCGCGGTGGCGAACAGCGCGGCGATCGCGCTGCCCAGAAGCAGCCCACCAGCCATGGTTCTCCCTTCCATCGCATCGGTGCCGCGACGGTACGGATGCGGATGCGTACCGCCGTGACAGTGGGGGGTGATCACCATGAACACGCCACAAGCATCCTGCCATGCTCATGCCAAGCCCATGCGTACACATGCACCAGCCCATGGTGGAACTGTGAAACACCTGTGAAGGCCGGGTGCGCTCGCATCGTAGGCGCCCTCGCCCCAACCGGCCAGGGCAATCCCCAGCCAATACCTCCCCACCCGAGCCCGAACAGAGGCGGCACGCCCCACCACCCACTCCCCTCACAGCCACCGAGCCGCCCCAGCGATGGCGTCCCGCCGGGTGGCACAGCCATGCGCACCACACGGCTCCGCTCAGCACCCGGGCCGACCTGACCGACCTGCGGAGCCATGAACCCCGCAGGCAAGGGCCGCGCGGCAGCAATTGGAAGGTTCGGCTCACCCTGCGCCAGAAAAACACAGGCCAGGAGTCAAGGGCGTAACTCAAACCTGCCAATTACCCCCCGAGGGGCGATCAGTGAGGCTGGTGTGACGGGTGAGGCTCGTCCCTGCGGCGCCGAGCCGTCCCGACGTGCCCGGCCCGGCTGCCGCGCCCCTCGCCCCTAGCCCCTAGCCCCGCGCTCCTCGCCCCCACCGGCCGGTAGCCGCTGAACCGACCCGGCGTGCAGGCGAGACGCAACCGCGCCACCCCCACCACCCCACCACCCGCAAGCCGCCAAACCATCCCGGCGTGCAGGCGAGACGCAACCGCGCCACCCCCACCACCCCACCACCCGCAAGCCGCCAAACCATCCCGGCGTGCAGGCGAGAGGCAACTGCGCCCGCCACCCCCGGCCCACCACGCACCCCACCCCCCACCGCAAACCGACCCGAGCCGCCCACCCCTCCCCCGGCCGCCCGCTCGCTTCCAACCCGTGCTGGAGCGAGCCGAGTCAAGGGTCGGCCGGAGGCCGATCGGCGCAGCCGACGCGGAACGCAGCGCAGCGGAGTGGAGCGGAGTGGAGCGCCCTTTACTCGGCTCGCGGAAGCACGACACTGGCCAAGAAGCGGGCGGATCCAACGGTCACGTCACGGTCAACCCCGCCGAAAACAGGGGCGGCGGCTCACGGGTTCTCCCAGGCCGTGGGCTCCGCCGCCAGCTCCCGTACGGGTACGGGCAGGGCGTCCGCGGCGATGTCGGCGAGGGTGACGCCCTCCAGGATCTTGCGGACGTTGGCGCGCAGGGCGATCCACAGGGGGAGGAGGGGTTCGGCGGAGCCGGTGTAGGTCAGGCCGGTGGGGCGTTCGCCGCGGACGGAGACGATGGGGCCGTCTACCGTACGGATGATGTCGGCGACGGTGATCGTGTCCGCGGGCCGGGCGAGCCGGTAGCCGCCGCTGCCGCCGCGTCGGCTGGTGACGAGCCCGCCGCGCCGGAGGTCACCCAGGATGCCCTCCAGAAACTTGTGCGGGATGTCCTGCGTCATGGCGATGACCTCGGCCTTCACCGATCCCTCCTCCTGTCGTACGGCGAGCTCCAGTGCCGCCCGTACCGCGTAATCCGCCCGCGCCGAGATCCTCATATGACCATTGTCGGCCGTCCCGCCGCGCGCAATGACCGCACCCGCACCAGAGACCACCCCGGGGAGCCCCCGTTGGCGTTGAACCGATGCACCTCCGACGCACCTCCGACGTACCTCCGGCGCGTTCGACGCCCGTCGACGGGTCGGCGTGTCGTGCTCTGGTCAGGCGAGGCCGGCCGAGCCCGACCGCCCCCTCCCGATGAGATCCAGCCAACGATCGTTCGGTGAACGGCGAACGAGCGTTGGACACTCGTGGTACGGGCAGCCCCGAAGACGTACTGTCGGGCCCGTGCTTGCTCTCCCCGAGACAGTCGCGCGCCGGGACGCGCGTATCACCGAAGCCGGGCTCGTCCGGTGTGAACTCCTCGACGTACAGGCCCCGTCGAGAAGAACGGCTCTCGGCCGGAACGTGCCCAACGTGGCGGATCTCACCGGGCTCACGGAGTTCTTCGGCATCGAGGAGGGAATCCTCTGCTTCACCGATCCCGCTCCCACCGCCCTGAACCGGGAACTCCACCCTGTCCTCCAGGGCGCCGAAGGGAGCGACGAGGAGGCGGCGGAACGGTGAGGATCACGCACCGGCGCAAGTCTGGCCCGACCGGCGTATCGAACAGCGTTCGACGGGCGGTGGCCACATTCGTCGCCGCCCTGTCCGCCTCCCGCCTGCCCATCCCTCACCTGTCCATCCCCCACCTGTCCATCTCCCGTTCCCGCGCCGCCCGCTCCCGAAGCGGCTCCGAGCTACGCGATCTGGCAGCGGCTCTCACCGCCGCCCTGCGAGCGCGGGTGGGCGACGGCGACGGCGACGAACCGGTCGACGCACGAGAGTTGTGCCGGATGCTGTGCGAGGAGATGAGCGCGCGGCGCGGTGGACGCCGTATCGACCTGCGCTTCGAGCGGTTTCCGGACGAGATCGAAGTGACAGGACTCTGGCTGGAGTTCCAGGACTTCGACCTGGTGATCGTCGAGGAGCGCGCCGAGGCGGTGCAGCAACTCGTCATACTGGGCCATGAGTTGTGGCATCTGCACGCCGGGCACTGCCACCGCCACATGACCGGCGCCGCCGCGGCCGCCCGTGCGCTGGCCGACCAGCCCGGCTGGCGGGAGCTCGCGCTGACCGTGGCCGCCCGTAACGGCTCCCACGAGGCCGAGGAGCGTCAGGCCGAGGACTTCGGGCACCGACTCGCCGCCAACTTCCGTACGTGGCTGGACGGTTCGGACACGCGGGCCTCCACGGACCCGGTCGGCCGGGCCATCCAGGTCTCCCTCGGCTACCGGCATCCCCAGCGCGGCCCCCACAGCGCCGCCCCTCAATGCGGCACTCAAAGCGGCCCTCAGAGCGGTCCCAGGAGCGGCCCCCGGAGATGAGCCGAGCAGCGCACCAGGGAGTGAGCCAGGGGGCGAGCCAGGGAGTGAGCCACGGGGTGAGCCAGGGAGTGAGCCACGGGGTGAGCCAGCGGATGAACTTGGCGACACTGAACCCCGCCGACGTCCTCGACGACCTCTACATCTCGTTCTGGATCCCGACGGCCGTCCTGACCGCGGCCCTGGTCATCAAGCTGCCCAGCATCGTCAAGCTCTGGCGGGAGCCCCTGCTGCGGGCGGTCGGCGGACTGCTGCTGCTCGCCTGGGCCGTGTTCGCCTCGGCGACCCCGACGGCGATCGCGTGGCTGAACCGGGTCACCGGCGCACCGAATGTCGCGGCGCCGCTGGTGTACTCGCTGATCACCGCGTTCTGCGCGTCCTGTCTGCTGCTGATCGCCGCCTGGCGCAACGGCCCATCGGACCGTTCGGAGTCGACCCGTCGTGCCGTGAGATGTGTGGTGTCCGTCTACAGCTGCGTGATCGTCGCCCTGTGGGTGCTGTTCGCGCTGGCGGACACTCCGGTCGAACGGCCCCGGGACCTGGACACGTACTACGCCACCACCCCCTTCATGCGCGAGGCGATCGTCCTCTACCTCCTCGCCCACACCGGGGCGTGTCTGATCACGTACTGGCTGATCCGGAACTGGGTCCGCGCCGGCGGGCTCGACCCGTTGCTGCGCTGGGGGCTGAAGTCCCTGGGGGCGGGCTACGCGTTGAACCTGGTGTACGACGCCGCGAAGGCCACGGCGGTCGTGGCGCGGTGGACGGGCCGCGACCTCGACTGGCTGAGCACGGACCTCGCGCCGCCGGTCGCCGCCGTCTCCGCGATCCTGATCGCGGTGGGCTTCGTCCTTCCGCACGCCGGTCAGTATCTGCGCGGCGGCTGGCGCGTCCGGCTCGTGCACTGGCGCCTGCGGCCGCTGTACGCGCTGCTCCGTACGGTCACCGACACCGCCGCCATCCCCTTCGCGCTGCGGGCCACGCCGGAGCTCCGCCTCACGCGCCGCGAGACCTTCATCCGCGACGTCCTGCTCCAGTTGTCCCGCCACTTCGACGAGGACCTGCGGCGACGCTCGTACGACGCCGCCCTCGCCCTCGGCCACCAGCCCGACCGGGCCCACGCGCTGGCCACAGCCGTGACCGTCCAGGCCGCCATCGCCTCCCGGCGGCGGTCCCCCGCCTCCGACCGCGCCCCTTCCTCCCACCCCGCCTCCCACCCCGCCGACCTCCTCCAGAACATCGAGCCCCTCTCCCTCACCCTGCGCCGCCCCGCCGACATCGAGGCGGTACGCGTACACGCGACCGCGGCATCGCAGAGCGTGGCATCGCAGAGCGTGGCCGCCCACGAGTGAGGCGAGAGCCGAGAGCCTTCCACTTCAGATCGTGAGGCGGATCATGTTCCAGGAGAGGGGTTCCAGGACGGCGCTGAGGGTGCCGTCCTGGAGGGTGGTGCCCTCGACCGCGTGCGGGGCGACCCGGTCGGCGTCGGTGAGGGTGTTGCGGGCGTCCGGGTCGGGGTCGGAGAGGGCGCTGTGGTCGACGACGGACGTCAAGTTCAGGCCGTTCAGGGCGACTTCGAGCGGCAGCGACTCCGCGCGGCTGCGGTTGACCGCGAACACCGTGACAGAGCCGTCGTCCGCACGGACGGCCGTGGCGTGCAGCAGGTCGGCCTCGCCGTACTTCCGCGTCGCGTACGTCGGTGAGTCGACCCGTACGTCGAGGACCTGCCCTCGCCCGTACCGGGACGCCTGTGCGAAGGGGAAGAACGTCGTCTGCCGCCAGGCCGGGCCGCCGGGCTCGGTCATGATCGGCGCGATGACGTTGACGAGCTGGGCGAGACACGCGACGGTCACGCGGTCGGCGTGGCGCAGCAGCGCGATCAGGAGCGAGCCGAAGACGACCGCGTCGAGCACGCTGTAGTTGTCCTCCAGCAGGCGTGGCGCCTCGGGCCATTCCATCGGGTCGGCGTTCCTGGCGTGCTCCTCCCACCGGGACAGGTACCAGACGTTCCACTCGTCGAAGGAGAGGTTGATCTTCTTCTTCGACTTGAGCCGCGCGCCCACGTGGTCGCAGGTGGCGACGACGTTCTCGATGAAGGACTCCATGTCGACGGCGGAGGCGAGGAAGGAGTCGACGTCGCCGTCGTGCGGCTCGTAGTAGGCGTGCAGGGAGATGTAGTCGACCAGGTCGTACGTCTCCGCCAGCACCGTCGCCTCCCATTCGGCGAAGGTGGGCATCGACTGGCTCGACGAGCCGCAGGCGACCAGTTCCACGGACGGGTCGATCTGGCGCATCGCGCGGGCGGTCTCGGCGGCGAGGCGCCCGTACTCCTCGGCCGTCTTGTGACCGGTCTGCCAGGGGCCGTCCAGCTCGTTGCCGAGGCACCAGAGCCTGATGCCGAAGGGGTCCTTGTCGCCGTGGGCGATGCGCTGCTCGGACAGCGCGGTCCCCGAGGGGTGGTTGGCGTACTCCTGGAGTTCCAGGGCCTCGGCGACTCCCCGCGTGCCGAGGTTGATCGCCATCATGGGCTCGGCCTGCGGGCCGATCTTGCGGAGGAAGGCGATGTACTCGCTGAGCCCGAAGCGGTTCGTCTCCGTCGAGCGCCAGGCGAGGTCGAGGCGGCGGGGGCGGTCCTCGGCCGGGCCGACCGAGTCCTCCCACTTGTAGCCGGAGACGAAGTTGCCGCCGGGATAGCGGACGGCGGTGACGCCCAGCTCCCTGACGAGGTCCAGCACATCGGTGCGCAGGCCCGCCTCGTCGGCCGAGGGGTGGCCGGGCTCGAAGACGCCGGTGTAGACGCAGCGGCCGAGGTGCTCGACGAAGGAGCCGAAGAGCCGGGGGTCGACCTGGCCGACGGTGAAGGCGGGGTCGAGGGTGAAGCGGGCGGTGCGCATGTTTTCCTTTCCGCAGTCAGTGTCCGGCCTATCCGCAGTCAGCGTCCGGCCTTTCCGCAGTCAGTGTTCGGCCTTTCGGCAGTCAGTGTCCGGCGATGCCCGTGTGGGCCACACCCGCCACGAGCTGGGCCCACACCCTCTGTCGGGCGCTTGTCCCGCGAGTTACCCCGCGAACGCGGGCTGGGGCAGCCCCTTCCCTGCACCCGGTACGACGAGGAGTGACCCGGAGAGCGGGGGCGGGGCGTCGAGGCCCGTGCGGGCGGTGGTGATGTAGAGGTCGGTCAGGTCGGGGCCGCCGAAGGCGCAGGCGGTGGGGCGGGGGACGGGGAGGGGGATCACCCGGTCCAGGGTGCCGTTCGGGGTGTAGCGGCGGACGGCGCCGCCGTCCCAGAGGGCGACCCAGACACAGCCGTCGGCGTCCACGGTGAGGCCGTCGGGGAAGCCGGCGCCGTCCTCGATCACGGCGAACTGCCGTCGGCCGGAGACCTGTTCGCCGTCGCGGTCGAAGACGTCGATACGGCGGGTCGGCGAGTCGATGTAATACATGAGCCGTCCGTCGGGGCTCCACCCGGTGCCGTTGCTGACGGCCACGTCGTCGAGGACCGTACGGACGGTGCCGTCGCCGGTGACGCGGGAGAGCGTGCCGCCGCCCGGGGCCTCGTCGTAGCGCATGGTGCCCGCCCAGAGGGAACCGTCGGGGGCGACGGCGGCGTCGTTGGCGCGGCGGCCGGGGACGGGGTCGTGGTGCAGCCACCGGAAACCGCCGTCGGGGTCACGCAGCCCCACACCGTCACGCAGGTTGAGGACGAGCCCGCCGCCCGCGCGGGGCTTGACGGCTCCGACGTGCTGCTCGGTGGTCATGACCGTGCGGCGGCCGGAGGCGGGGTCGTAGGTGTGGACGCGGGAGCCGAGGATGTCGATCCAGATCAGCCGCTGGGCGTCGGCGTCCCAGGTGGGGCCCTCGCCGAGGGTCGCGTGCTCGCGTACGGCGATCTCGTACGCGTGAGTCCGGCCCGTCATGCCACACTCCGGTGGCCGAGCCGCTCGGAGAGCTCCGCCGCGCCCTTGGCCGCGAGCTGCTCCAGCTCGGCACGGCGCTCCTCGCTCCAGCGGATCATCGGAACGGAGATGGAGAGCGCGGCGACGACCTGCCCCGTGCGGTCGCGTACGGGGGCGGCCACGCACGAGACGTCCGGGTTGGACTCACGGTTCTCCACGGCGATGCCGCGCTGCCGGATTCCGGCGAGGGTCTCGCGCAGGGCGGCCGGGTCGGTGATGCTGTTGGGCGTCATGGCGACCAGAGCCGCGTTGTCCGGGATACGGGCGGTGAGCTCGGCGTCGGGGAGGGAGGCGAGGAGCATCTTGCCGACGGACGTGCAGTGGGCCGGGAGGCGGCGGCCGGCGGCCGACACCATGCGCACGGCGTGCGTGGAGTCCACCTTGGCGATGTAGATGACGTCGGTGCCCTCCAGGAGCGCCACGTGCACCGTCTCGTCGCACGTCTCGGCCACGGACCGTGCGACCTGCTGGCCCTCGGCGGCCAGGTCCAGCTGCTCGGCGTACCGGCTGCCGAGCTGGTACGGCCGTACGCCGAGCCGGTAGCGTCCCGGCTGTCCCGGCACCTGGACGATGTACGACCGCGCCGCGAGCGTGGTGACCAGCTCGTGCACGGTCGTGCGCGGCAGCTGCAGCTTGCGCACGATGTCGGGGGCCGACAGCGTGCCGTCCCCGTCCAGGAAGAGCTCCAGTATGTCGAGAGCCCGGGTCACGGCAGGTACAAGGCGTCCCACGACCGGCCCCCTCCCTTGATATCTGTGGTGACTGTGTTCGAAATTTCAACAGTCGATCGGCATGACGAACACAGGCTAGTCACATGGGCTTGACCGGGCAATGGTCGGGTGACGGTGGGGTTGCGGAGTGGGGGCGGGCAGCACCTACCGTCCGGGGCATGGCAGCCGACATCGAGCAGTTACGGACACACGTACAGGACCTGCGCTCCGCCTCGGCGACCAGGTCGTGCAGGTCCTCAGCGGCAACGGAGGCCTGTCGGGCGAGGTGGCCCTGGTCTTCGACCCGTCGCACGCGCTGCTGTACGCCGACAAGGTCGAACTGCCGGAGGACCAGCGGGATCTGCTGGCAATCGCGAAGTAGAGCGACGTAGAGCAGGGACAGGGATACAGCCGCCGAGCGACCACTGACCTGTGCCCCTCCCTCAGTCCCCTCCCCCCGCCGCCTGGACCGGCCTCCTCCCCTACGTCGGCCGTCAGTGACCCGTGTCGTGGCGGTCAGTCGTGGCGCGCCACTCCCGGGGCGACATGCCGTACGCGGCGCGGAAGGCGCGGCTGAAGTGGGAGTAGCTGGTGAAGCCGAAGCGGTGGGCGACGGCCGTCAGCGCGGGGGCGTTGCGCGCGGGGCCGCTGAGTGTGCGGCGGCACGCTTCCAGTCGGCGGTGCTGAACCCAGCGGCCGACGGTCGTGCCCTCGTACTGGAAGAGCCGGTGTACATGGCGTACGGAGACGTGGTGCGCGGCGGCGATCGTCCGGGGCGTGAGGTCCGGTTCGGTGAGGTGGTCCTCGATGTAGCCCTTGATGCGCAGCCGCAGCACGGTGGCGGCGGTGTCGGTCCGAGGGCTGTCGCGTTCCAGGCGCTCGGCGGCGAGCGTGGCCAGCAGGTCGATGGCGTTGCGGGCGAGCAGGGGGCCCAGGTGCGGCCCGTAGGTGCCGACCTGGTCGGCGAGCCGGGAGAGGAACGGGACGACCAGGGCGGCAGCTTCGGTATCAGGCTCGACGGGTGCCTCGGTGATACGTCGCAGGTCGGCTTCGCCCAGCCCCAGCCGTCGCGGCGGTAATCGGAAGGTGTGGGTGCGGGAGCGGTCCAGGGAGGTGAGGGTGTAGGGCCGGGTGGTGTCGGTGAAGGCGAGACTCCCTGGCCGGAGCAGTGTCTGCCGGCCGTTCTGGTCGATCGTCACGGAGCCGCTGTCCTGCACCAGCACCGTGACGCTGTCGTCCGTGTCCGTGTCCGTGGGGTGGACGCTCGCGCGTGCGGACCTGTGGACCCAGTGGGGTCCGGCCTCGGTGGTGGTGACACGCAGAGGGCCGAGCCAGTGGGTCGTGACGCTGCCGTTGAGCGGCGTGCCGGCGGGACCCGGGAAGTCCATGAGTCCGTGGCCGATGGTGTCGGGGCCCATACCGCTGTGGCCCACCGACGCGACCGGCATCGACGTCACCGGCATCGACGCGGTGTACAGCATGACGCTCATGAGGGTTCTCCTCCCCTGCTGTGCATGTCTTGGGTGGGTCTCTGCCACAGCTAGACGGGCACACGGGCGAACGGGTTCACAGCCGAATGAGGCGTCCTTGTGGGGCATGTCCTCTGGCGCGGACGGGCAACTCGGCATCCGGAATGCCCCATACCGTCGTGTCGCCCCTTGAACGATCCCCGGGAGGTGCGCGCGATGACGACTGCCCGCTACGAATCCCCGGCGCTCCCGCCGGCGTTGGAGAGCCCGGCCCCGTGGCGGGCGCTGAGCGTCGAACGCCGGATGGTGACGCCGGAGGTGGTCGAACGGAATCAGCCGCCCTCGGACCGGTTCCGGATTGTCGCGCATCTGCGGGGTGCGGCGCGGTTCGACGCGCACATCGGTGACGGTCCGTGGCGTTCGGCTCTGTGCGCCCCCGGCGATGCCTGCCAGATCCCTCCCGGGCTGCGGGCGGTGGTGCGTGGTCGACTCCTCGGACCGGGCCCCATGGAAGCGGTGCACATCCTCCTGCCGATGGAGGTCTTCGGGCGTCATATGGCCGAGGAGCCCGACGGCCGGGGCGCCGGCCTCGGGTCGCTGGAGAGGGTGGCCGGACCGGACCCGCTGATCACCTCCATGGCCGCCACGTTGATCCGGGCCCAGGACGCCGGAGCCGGGCAGCTCTACGCCGAGTCCGCCGCGGAGTACCTGGTGGCGCACCTCCTCGCGCCCCTGCACAGCAGACCCGCCCGGTCCGGCGCACTCGGCCCCCGGCAGATGGACACGGTCACCGCGTACATGCGTGCCCACCTCGCCGACCGCATCGGCCTGGCCGACCTGGCGCGGGAGGTCGCGCTGAGCCGGTTCCACTTCCTGCGCCTGTTCTCCGCGACGACCGGGCAGACGCCCCATCAGTTCCTCACCGGACTGCGGATCGAGACCGCGCGCCGGTTACTGGAAGCGGGTGATGAGCCGGTGGGCAGGATCGGCCTGTTGTGCGGGTTCAGTACGGCCAGTCACTTCACCGCGGTGTTCCGCAAGCAGGTCGGCCACACGCCCACGGAGTACCGGCGGCTGCGGCGCGGACAGCGGTGAACGACGGGACAGGCCCGGCCGGGGGCACCCGGCCGGGCCTGTCGAGGGAACCGATCAGAAGGGTCACTCAGCTTCGATCCACGTGGTGCGGAACCGGCCGACGTCCAGACCGCGCAGCTTCTGGAACGCGGCGGGGCTGAGGTCCACGTCGTTCGGCGCACAGCCCGCGCACTTGTCCACGACCGTCACGACGATGACCGGCTTCGACCAGCTCGCGCCGGCGTCGCTGAAGACCACCATCTTCCTGCCGCACACGGGGGAGTTGTTCGGGTTGGGGTAGCTGCCGTACACCTGCGGGGAGACCGCCGCCACCATCTCGTTGTCGCCGTTGCGCCAACCGCACGCCCCGATCCCGGCGCTCGGGTTGTACCAGGTGGCGTCGCCCCAGTGCTGGGTGCCCGGGGCCCACGCGGCGGCGGGTGTGGCGCCCAGCACGGCAGCGGTGAAGGCGACGACGGAGAGGACGCCGGCTGTCAGAGAGCGACGGGTACCGCGCTTCATGCCTTTCGTTCCTCGTGTTCCACGTATTCCGCGTATTCCACTGAGAGTTTTCGCAAGACGATGCACTTCGACTCCTGGAAGAGAAGGTGAGTTTGCGAACAGCCCGATTGCGGGCCTTCCGTGGTACGGCAGTGACAATACGAAGTTTCAGTACGGAGTTCCGTCGAAATAGTGCAGACATCTGTCGGGATATTGCGGAGACGCAGCCCGCCGAAGTGGCAAAGAAAAAGGTTCCGGACCGCTTGAAGCGGTCCGGAACCCACGACCCTCAGGGTCTACCGGCTCCCTGCGGGACGACTACTCGCCGCCGTGGAACCTGAAGGGTGAGTTCGGGAGCTGTTGGGGAAGGGTCATGTACCCGGACCCGTTGAGGACGAGGTACCTACGGGTCTGCCGGTTCTGGACGAAGACCCACCCGTCGACGGCCCTCTGATAGTCCCAGTTCTGGTAGTTGCCGCCGTTGCATTCCAGCCAGTAGACGTGGCCGGCGGCGTTGCTGTCGAGGCACTGGTTCGAGTAGGCTCGCTTGATCCGGGAGCCCGTCCGGTCCCACAGTTGCGACCTGTCACCGAAGCGGCAGTTCTCCCTCGCCACGGCGCCTCCGGACTTGCCGGTCATGCACAGGTTATTGCGACTCCTGTCCATGATCCAGGTGTTCTCGGAGGCGGCGCTCGCGGTCGGCGCGAACAGTCCCACGGTGGCGGCCGATGCCATTCCCGTCACGACGGCAGCCCGGAACGCCTGCTTGAATCCCCGATTCATTGCATGTCCTCTTTCGTTTCGGTCGACTGGGGCTTTCCGAGACTACGCAATTCGGGCTCGGGCATTCTTCCGTAAGAGTGCGGTCGGTTATCGGGATGTTGCTTCCGCCTTCTGCGGTGGGGGAAGTCCGGTTCCCCGGCAGGCCGTCGCCCGGCTGAAGTACGGTGGCAGAGGGGCAGGGAGCGTGTCCGGGGGGGCTGTCGTGCCTTCATGACGCTGGGCCTGATTCGTATCGTGTCCCGTGATTACGTCCTCCAGGGACACTGCAACAGCCCGATCGCCAGGTACGCCCGCACCAACCACGGCGGCGAGTTGGTCACGGACTTCAGCGGGCACGCTGACACGGCAGCTGTAAGACCGACCGGCGAATGGTGGGGCTGGACACGAGACAGGCACGGGCCTGAGTGATCATGGAGTTCTCTACGCTCAGTGATCACCGGAGAGTCCGTGCCTGCCGTGCCATAGCCGGGCGGCTCAGCCGACGCCTGAAGGAAGCTTGATGACTTCCGTGAACACTCCTTGAGTCCGCTCCGTCACCTCCTGGCTGTAGCGCATGCTCTCGCCGCCGTACGGGATGAGGAAGGTGCAGCGGAAGCGGTGGGACACGATGCGGTACGTGGTGGGGTCGAGGACCAGTTCCTCCTCGGCCCGCTCCACGGTGAGAGCGTTCTCCGGCGCCGTGATTCCCGCCGCGCGCAACTGGTCGAGGGTCGGGGTCAGTTCACGCAGGGCCTTCTCGATGACGCCCCCGGCCTGTACCGCGGGGAGTTTCGCCGAGGACACGCTCACCTTCAGGGCGACCTCGCCGGTCGACTTCCGTACCGAGATCCCGTCGGCCGGCTTCTCCTGGGCGTAGTTCTGGAACGTGTCGAGTGCGGTGACCGGGTCCTCCACGACGTTGGCGATGTCCGGGTCCGTCAGAGGGCCGCTCTTCCACTGCGCCTCCGTTCCGCCCTTCCTGACGTAGCCGGTTCCGTCGACGACGTAGACCTCTTCCGGCGTGGCGACGCCCTTGGCGTGGGTGGTCCCAGTGGAGTGCAGGGCCATGGGGTCCTGCGTTCGGTCCACCGTGGCCGTGTACGTGGCGGTGCTCTCCTGGCCCTGCGACGTCAGGCCCTCGCTCCCCTTCACGGCGAACGTCCAGCCCTTCTGCCCGGACATCGCCTCCCTCGCCCGGGCCAGGAACTCCTCGGGCGTCCGCGGCTCTGCGGCCTTGGAGGGCGATGCCGCCGGCTTTCCGGTAGCCGTCGGCTCGCTTCCGGCGCCGTCGTTCTCGGCGCATCCGGCCAGTGAGAGGGGGAGGGCCGCCAGCACGGCAACGGCCGTACGAGGTCTCACGCGCGTACTCCTTCAAGATCGGGAGGCGCCTGGTTGTACCGGAGGTGAGACCTTCGACGCCAACGTGCGGACAAGTGGGAGCAAAGGGTGCCCCTCCCTCTCATGAATGAGGGCCCGTTCGCCGGGTGGACGAGTTCGTGGCGGCAGTTGTGCCTCTGATGTACGTCTGTCGGCTCGGTCCCCGCGGGGCTGGTTCGCGTACCCCGAAGCCGACTTCAACTGCTGGCCCGCCGAACCCGGGCGCGGCGCGGGCATCTTCCTCCACGTCAACGGGAACGGGGCCACGGCGGGCTGCGTCTCCGTGCCCCGGGCGACCATGGACCGGATCATGGGCTGGATCATGGGCTGGATCGAGCCGTCCGCCCACCCGAGGATCGCCATCGGCTGAGCCGGGCAGAGGTCACGTCACGGTCGAAGATCTGGGACGGCTTGGGGGTGCTGCGGCGCTGGACAGAGGCGGATGGCGCCCGAGTCCCGCCGAGCATGACTGCGCCTCCCGCATAGTGGACGCGGCCGCGTCCCGTCCACTACGGGAAGCAATCGTCCAAGCCCTGAACGCGTCCAGCCTGGCACCGGCCGATGAGCTGCGGCTCGCGCGCGCGGCGGTCATGTGCGCTGCCTACTTCCGGCGCGCGCCGGAGCCCGTCCCAGAGTCCGGTCAAGAGGTCCGCGACCTGTTTCTCGCCCTCTTGCGGAAGATCATCGGTCACCCCCGAAGAAGGCGTGCCCGCGCCTCTTCGGGGGTGACCGAATACCGTCGGCCGCATCAGGCCACCCCGCCCGGCTCAGTCGATGGCGATCCTCGGGTGGGCGGACGGCTGGATCCAGCCCATGATCCGGTCCATGGTCGCCCGGGGCACGGAGACGCAGCCCGCCGTGGCCCCGTTCCCGTTGACGTGGAGGAAGATGCCCGCGCCGCGCCCGGGTTCGGCGGGCCAGCGGTTGAAGTCGATGACGAGCGCCTTGGCGTACTGGGTGGGGTAGTTGATGAGGTGCTCGCTGCCGCGGTCACCGGACTCGGTGAGCGGGAAGTCCGCGCCCGTCTCGCCGTGCATCTGGTTGTAGAACTTCGATTCGGGGTCCTGCACCCACCAGTCGTCATCGGTGACCACGTGGTACGGCATCGACGTGCCGCCGGACTCGTGGCCGAACCCCTCGGTGATGGTGTAGGTGCCACCGGGCGTGGTGTACGTGCTCTGCCGCCGCGTCGCCCCGTCCACCACCCCGTTGGAGCCGACCCGCCCCGCGCCCGTGCTGAACTGCGCCTTCCAGCCCGAGGAGCCCTTGGCCCAGGCGGTCACGGTGGCGTACGAGCCGCTCGACTCCACGGTGATCAGCTGGGTGGCGTCGCCGACCTGTACCGGTACGGGGAAGTCGGGGGCGGCGGGCGCCGGGGCGGCGTTCTCGCCTCCGGAACCAGAACCGGAACCGGAGCCAGCCCCGGCGCCGGTCCCGGAACCAGAGCCGGTCTCCGAGCCGCCCGACGACCGGCCCGACCCGCCCGTGCTCTGCGCAGCGACCGGAGCCGAAGTCGAGGCGGAAGCGGAAGCCGACTTGGAGGCGGAGGCGGAAGGGCTCGCGGACTTGGAAGCGGAGGGGCTCGGGGAGGCGGAGTCACCGGCGTCGGAGGGCTCCGCGTCGGCCGTCCGCGACACGTCGACCGAGTCCGAGGCCGAGCCCTGACCGTCGTCCTGCCCACCGCAGGCGGACGTCACCGCCAGAACGCCGACGACGGCGGTGGCGGCCAGAACCTGGCGGGAGAAAACGTGCACGCTGTGCTCCTGACTGGCTTGCCTGCTTGCTGGCTTACTGCGAAACGACTGGCTGGCTGACTTGACTGGCTGACCGGCAGTAGCGGATGTTCTGCCCGCCGTACGGGATGCTGACGGCTCTCATACCGCTACCCGCCGAGCCCGCCCGTGCAGCGTCAGGCAGAAGGTCTGCAGCGACTCGCCGGGCCCGCCGATGCCGAACCCGTTGTCGACCTTGCCCAGCGGACTCCAGACCCGCCCGTCCGGCATGCGCACCCCGACCGGCCGGCCGAAATACTCACGCTGCTCGGCATCGAGGTCCGCCCACACCGCCCCCGCGCGGCGCACGAGCACCTCACCGACGTACGCACCCAGTCCGAACAGCGTCTCCCGCACCCGCTCCCGCTCGACCCCGCCCTTGCGCAGCCCCTCGATCAGGAAGTCGACCACGCGCAAACTGGCCACGGAGTAGTCCAGCGGCAGCCGGTTGCGGGCGGTGACACGGCTGACGAAGGCCGCCGCGCACGACCGCATCTCCCCCGCTCGCGGCTCACGTTCGTCCGCGCTGCTCATGGGACCCGACCCCTTCGCTCGCCCAACGGGAAGGCTCCTTCCGCCCCTCCCACTGACCCAGCGGATGTCTTCTCAGGAACATCACAGGTCCCGAACGTGACGATTCACTCACCGGAAACTCGCTGCGGATGTACAACCTTTTCGCCTCGCGCGCGCCGACGCACCAGACCGCGGTACGTGTCCGACCCTGTCGACCGCCGTCTGGCGCTCCGTCGTCATGGGCTCCGCTCCTTCCGCTCCTTCCGCCGTTGCCCTTGTTTCCCCTGTTTCCTGTGCGGGGTGAACTGCCTGGATTACTCTGCGTGTTCCGGGCACTACAAAGACGGCCGGGGAGCGGGGCCGGAACGCCGGGGAGGAGCTTCCTTCGCTGCCCCACGGCTTACTTCCATACCTGCCACGGCCTTCTTCCACGGACGACGGAGGAGCTCGATGCCGCCTCGAAGGGTGATCACGGGACGCAGCCAGGAACCCCGCCGACGGTACGCGGAGGAGGTTCGGTTACTGCGGACGACCAGGGGCGAGAGCCTGCGGGACCTGGCCAAGGCGGTGGGCTGGGACCCGTCGCTGCTCGGGAGGCTGGAGAGCGGGGCGACGCTGGGCAGCCCCGAGGTCGCCGAGGCGCTGGACCAGCATTACGGGACGCCGGGGTTGCTGCTGGCGTTGTGGGAGCTGGCGGTGGCAGATCCTACGCAGTTCAAGGAGCAGTACCGGCGGTACATGCTGCTGGAGAGCGAGGCGGTGAACCTGTGGCACTTCGGGGTGAGCATCCTGCCGGGCCTGCTCCAGACGGATGCGTACGCGTACGAAGTACTCGCACTCGGCGGCGCCAAGGGCAAGGAGCTGGACCAGCAGGTAGAGGCGCGCACAGGGCGGCGAAAGCTGCTGGAGGGGGAGGACGCGCCGCCGTTCCGCGCCCTCCTGGCCGAGGCCGTGCTGCGCACCCCTCTGCGTGACGCGGGGGCATGGCGGGAACAGCTGGAGCACCTGCTGGAGGTGTCGGAGCGCCCGAACATCACACTTCAGGTACTGCCGCAGAGTTCCGGCCTGTATGGGTTGGTGAGCACTGCGGTGATGTTCCTGCGGCTGCTGGACGGCACTACGGTGGCGTACACGGAGAACGCGCACCGCGGCGAACTGATCGAAGAAAGTGCCTCGGTTGAGCGGCTGCAACATACGTACGATGCGATGCGCGACCAGGCGCTGAACCCGGCCGAGTCGCGGAAACTCATCCTGCGGATGTTGGAGGAAGTGCCGTGCGAACCATCGACCTGACCGACGTGACGTGGTGCAAGAGCAGCTACAGCAATCCGGACGGCGGCAACTGCGTCGAGATCTCCGACGACTTCCTGACCGGCGCCGCCTGGCGGAAGAGTTCGTACAGCAATCCGGACGGCGGCGAGTGCGTCGAGGTCGCCGACAACCTCCCCGCCGTCGTCCCCGTCCGTGACAGCAAGGCCCCCGACGGCCCCGCGCTCGTCTTCGAGGCCGGGGCGTGGTCGTCGTTCGTCACCACGGTGAAGGGCGGGGGACTCCCCGCCTGAGCCCCAGCCGCCGCGGACAGGCGGTGACCGACGGCCTTTGTCCCGCTTGTCCGTGCGTTGGCATCGAAGGTCTCGTCTCCGGTACAACCGGGCGCCTCCCGATCTTGAAGGAGTACGCCCGTGAGACCCCGTTCCGCCATGGCCAGGCTGGCGGTTCCCGCCTTTGCCCTCCTCTCCCTCTCACTGGCGGGTTGTTCGGAGGACAACGGCACCGTGAGCGAGTCGGCGGCACCCGCCGAACCACGAAAGTCCACCGGGCCACAGACGCCCACCGAACCACAGACGCCCGAGGAGTTCCTGGCCCGGGCGAGGGAGGCGATGTCCGGGCAGAAGGGCTGGACGTTCGCCGTGAAGGGGAGCGAAGGCCTGACATCACAGGGCAGCCGGAGCACCGCCACCTACACGGCCACGGTGCGGCGGACACAGGAGCCCATGGCTCTCCACTCCACGGGGACCATCAACGCCAAGGGCGTCGCCACGCCGGAAGAGGTCTACGTCGTCGACGGAACGGGCCACGTCAGGAAGGGCGGAGCCGGGGCGCGGTGGGAGAGCGGCCCTGTGTCGGACCCGGAGATCGCGAACGTGCTGGAGGACCCGGTCGCCGCGCTCGCCGCGTTCGAGGGCTATGCCCGGGAGGAGCCGGGCGACGGGGTCTCGGTCGTCAAGTCGGCCGGCCAGGTCGAACTGCGGGTGACGACGGCCTCGGCCGCCCTGCCCGCCGTACAGGACCGGGGTGTCGTCGAGAAGGCGGTGGACGAACTCACCCCGACGCTTGAGCAGTTGCGCGCGGCCGGCGTCACGGCGCCCGAGAGCGAGATCACCGTCGAGCGCGTCGAGGAGGTACTCACCCTCGACTCCACCACGTACCGCATCAAGTCCCACCGCTTCCGCTGCACGTTCCTCATCCCCTACGGCGGGCAGAGCATGCGCTACAGCCAGGACGTGACAGAGCGCACCCAAGGTGTGTTCACGGGCACCATCGCGCTCCCATCGGGCGCCAGGTGAATCCACAACCTGCGGCTGCCGTGTCAGACGTCTGCCGGAGCGTCCGCGCCCTGGGGCGTCCCACCCGCTGCGGAGGGGGGCAGGGGAAGGCCCAGCAGACCGCGGATCTCACGGGCGTGCTTGTCCCCGTTGTGCTGGTCCACGGAGCGCAGGTGCTCGAAGAAGGTGTCCGCGTCGGACGCCTCGGCCGCCTGCCGCCAGAACGGCAGTCCCGCTTCGAGCTCCGCCACGAGCTGCCCGGTCGGCCGCTCCGCCCCGGCCGGCTCGGTGTCCTTGAGCAGCCGGACGGTCTCGGCCTGCGCCTGGGCCATCCGGCCGGCCCAGGCCGTGGCGGAGGCGAGGTCCTGCTGGGGGGCTTTTCACCGGGCGGAGTACACCTGCCGTGTTCAGCGGCTTCAGTGCTGAGAGAAAGGCCAGTTGCGTGGCGTCCAGATTGGATGCGTCCTGCCGTACGGAAGTGTCGAGTTCGGCCTCGCCCGGACGAGCCACCCAGCACAGCACACTACGCCGCCCGGCATCCCAGTCCTGCTGGCCGGGGTGAAAGTAGTAGGTCTGCAGAGGCCCAAAGGCCACCGGATCCATCGAGTAGTCGAGGAAGAGCTTCGCGCACCGCGACCACGCGATCGCCGTGACCTCCTCGCGGCCCGGGAATCCTCCCTGCCCGGAGAGGGTGAAAACGGCATACGCCTCTCCGCGATGCGACTCCTCGCACGGGACCACTTCCACGCTCGCATCACCCAGCAGCGGCGGCGCGTCCCCGTCCGGCAGCCACGCACCCGGGGTGAAACAGTCACCAACCTCGATCGAGGAGACCGTGGTCCAGCCCCGCCCCGCGACCTCGCCACTCTCACTCCGGGCAGGCGGCGTCCAGACCCTGAAGTCGACCACCGCGACAGCAATACCCACAAGAAGAAGAACCGCACCGGAAACAGAGACCCCGGCAATCGCAAGACCCTGCCCCCGCTGCCCCTTCCTGGAAATCTGCACCAGCGCGACAATCCCGAATATCAGCCCCAGCGGAGCGAGGCACAGCAACGACGTCACCAGTGCGGTAACCGCGAACGGGTTCAGCGCCGACGGAACCGGCGGCGGCATCGGACTCCACGGCTGCCCGGCCCAGGAGGGGGTGGCATGGGCGGCTGATACGGATACGACGGAGGCGGCGGAGGAACTGACATGCGATCTCAGCCTTCCTGGTCCATGCCTTCGCGGGGCAATGCATCCCGATTGATTGAGGAGGGTCCGTACCACGAAGATCGGCTATGGCTGAGACCTGACAACGGCAATACAACAGAGCGCCGCCAGCAGCAGCGCGGCCGCCGCGGGCCGCACGGCCGCCTCCGCTGCGGAGCCGGGCAGCAGGCGATCCGTAGGGGCAATCGTTCCTTGAGGATCGAACACCATGGTGAGCCGGTCGCCCGGCTCGGTGGAGAGACCGCAGCTCCGCCAGACTTCGGTCATGACCGGCGTGCCGTCCGGCAATTCGACCGAGCACGAGTTCTTGACATAGTCCCGGCCCTTGTAGCGATGAACGTCGACCTCCGTCACCACCACGGTCCGGCTCTCGCCGCGTTCGGCGAGTACGGCATCGGCCACGACACCCGGCACCCACCAGGCCAGCGTCCCGCCAGCAACGCCACCGCGACCAGCAGCACACGGCCGGCATTGGTGAAGAAGAGATACGCCGCGACCCCGAGCGCCGACACGGCTCCGATGCCGGTGCCCACGGCGGAATGTCCCGTGAGCACCCCGGCGACGGCGGCACCCACGATGAGGCCTGCTGCCAACAGCCCGAGCAGGGTCCCTTCCATCACGAGACGCCTCGGTGGCCGTCCGGCAAAGTTGGCCGGACCCCACATCAGGTCACGGTACGGATGGCGCGAGACGCCATCGTGCCCTTGGTGCCCAGGGGGTCGCTCATGTTTTCCGCCCATCAGGAATTTGTGCTCATAGGAGGGTAAGTCGGAGCCGTGGCGGGAGCGGACGGGGCCCGTCCGCTCCCGCC
>NZ_JBSFUU010000088.1:0-40200 GCF_053591955.1 Streptomyces sp. NPDC002845
CACGAGAGATCTACCGGCACATCGCCCCCGCAAACACCGCGGCACACCCCACGGAACCAGCCCGAGACGCCACTTGACATCCATAGGGGCATCAATGCCGTCAGCGAGGCGTTCAACAGCGTGCTCAAGGTCGAGTACGTCCACCGGCACACCTTCGCCACCCGCGCCGCGGCCCGGATCCGGATCGCGACCTGGATCACCGACTTCTACAACACCCGTCGGCTACACAGCGTGTGCCATTGGAAGAGCCCGATCGACTACGAACACGACTACTGGGCCGGCTTCACCGAGGAGCTGGCTGCATAGGAAGGACTCCACAGTTCGAGGGGATTGACACCCGTCGAAGACACGGGCGTGGACAGGAATGCCGCCGTCGGCGGACACCGCGAGTCCGGCCTGGACCTGCTTCAGGTCCACCCGCCGGTCCTTGGGGCGCCCGTAGCCGATAACCGGGTACTGCTCGTCCTGGTCCTCGGCGGGGAAGTCACCATGGACAGACATGCTGGTCATGTCGCAGTGCAGCCTCGACACGTCGATCCCGAACTCGGCGATCGCCCGGGCGCCGACCGTCCCCGCGATTCTGTCCAGCTCCGGCGCGATCGCGTCCAGGGCCCGGGCCAGACGGTCGTCGCTGAGAAGAGCCGGCTCGATGCCGAACACCTCCTGCACCGCCCAGGTACGGGCCAGTCACCGACCCGCACCAGCGGCGCGGGCGAGGTCAGCCGGTTGACCACCAGCTCGATCACCTGCCCGTGGGTCAGATGCGCGCTCGCGCCTCCCGGACACACCTCGTCGACGATCCCGGCGACATCCAGCCGGCGCAGAAACTCGGCAGCGACAGGCAGAGCGCCCAGACGCTTCTCCACCACGGACGTCACCGCCACATCAAGGCGCTGACGCTGAGACCGAGGCCCCGGAGACCGGGAAGTCATCGACACAACCCACCCAACGCCACACGACCGGCCCAGGACACCCCCAGACCGGTCACATCATACGAATCAACGACCCGCGAAGTACGGGACTAGCGATCCTGGTCACAGCGGCCTCGACCCGGTGCCGCAGACCACGAGCTGCGGCACCGGACCTCGTTCGTCCTTCAGCTGCGCGGCCGGGGCCCGAACCCCGCCTTCTCGTAGCACTCGTCGATCAGTCGCATCGTCGCCAGCGCGTCCTCGGCGTCCAGCGCCGACGGTGCTCCCTCGCGCACGTGGGCGGCGAAGGCGTCGAGCTGGTAGGCGTACGAGGAGCGGCCGTCCAGCTGCTCCGTGCGCTCGCCCTCCTTCGTGCGCACCACGACCCGGGGGTCCTGGTGGGGCAGCACGAAGTCGACCGCCGTGGCCTCGCCCAGGGTGCCGACCACCCGGCAGCTCGCCTGCCAGCCGTCGTGCAGCATGGAGCAGCGCCCGGAGCCGGTGGCCCCGCCGGGGAACGTGAGCTCCGCGTCCAGCCACGCGTCGACGCCGGGCGCCGACTCCCGGTCGCCGCCGCTCGCCGACACGACCCGGGGCGCACCGCCCGCCCAGGGGGCGAGCATCCGCTGGGCGTGCAGGCCGTAGCAGCCCAGGTCCATCAGGGCGCCGCCCGCGAGGGGAAAGGACCAGCGCAGGTCGCCGTCCGGCGGCGGAGGCATGGCCACCACGGTCTCCACATGCCGCAGTTCGCCGAGTTCGCCGGAGTCCAGCAGCTCGTGGAGGCGCCGGGTGACCGGGTGGAAGAGGTAGTGGAAGCCCTCCATGAAGACCGTCCCCGCCTCGGCGGCCGCGTCGCGCACCTCGGCGGCCTCCTCCGCGTTGCTCGCGGACGGCTTCTCGGTGAGGACGTGCTTGCCCGCCTTGAGCGCCGCCAGGTTCCACGGGCCGTGCAGCCCGTTGGCGAGCGGGTTGTAGACGACGTCGACCTCGGGGTCCGCGACGAGCTCGGCGTACGAGTCGGCCACCCGCTCCACCCCGTGGGCGTCGGCGAACGCCCGGGCCCGGTCCCGGTCGCGGGCGGCCACCGCCACCAGACGGTGGCCGCCCGCGCGGGCCGGAGTGATGATCGCCCGTTCGGCGATCCGGGCCGCGCCCAGGATGCCGATGCGCAGCGGCTCGCTCATGCGGGGCGCACCTCGTCCAGCCGTACGGGCCGGTGCTCGGCGAGCGACAGCGTGCACGCCTGAGCGATCAGGCTCGCCTCGACGGCGTCGGCCACCGTGCACGGCGAGGGGCTGCGGCCCGCCACGACCTCGGTGAACGCGGTGAGTTCGGCGCGGTAGGCGTCGGCGAAGCGGTCCATGAAAAAGTGGTGCGGGGCGGCGGCCGGGAACGTGGCGCCCGGCTCGACGGACCGCAGCGGCAGCTTGTCCTCCAGACCGACCGCGATGCTGTCCTTCATGCCGTGCAGCTCCAGCCGTACGTCGTAACCGCGGGCGTTGTGGCGGGAGTTGGAGATCACGGCCAGCGTGCCGTCGTCCAGGGTCAGGATGGCCGACGCGGTGTCGACGTCACCGGCGGCGGCGATGTACTCGGCACCGCGGTTGCCGCCGGTCGCGTACACCTCGGTGACCTCGCGCCCGGTCACCCAGCGCACGATGTCGAAGTCGTGCACGGAGCAGTCCCGGAAGATGCCGCCCGACACGGCGATGTAGGCCTCCGGCGGCGGCGCCGGGTCCAGGGTCGTGGACCGTACGGTGTGCAACTTGCCGAGTTCGTCGCTGAGGACGGCCTTGCGGGCGGCCACGCAGCCCGCGTCGAAGCGGCGGTTGTAGCCGATGTGCACCTCGACGCCGCTGTCCTGGACCGCGCGCAGGACGGTGACGCTCTCCTCGACGGTCTTCGCCACGGGCTTCTCGCAGAAGACGGGGATGCCCGCCTCGACGCCGGCCAGGATCAGCGAGGGGTGCGCGTCAGTGGCGGCGGCGATGACGATCCCGTCGACCCCGGCGGCGAGCACCGCCTCCGGCGAGTCGACCGCCGTGGCCCCGAAACGCTCCACCGCGGAGGCGGTCGCGGCGGCCACCGGGTCCGTCACCACCAGGGAGTCCACCGAGTCCAGCCCGGCGAGTGTCGCGGCGTGGAAGGCGCCGATCCGGCCGAGGCCCAAGATGCCGATACGCATGAGAAGTTGCTCCTAAACAATCGTGAACACAGGAGACGCGGCGTGCGTCAGTCGAGTCCGCCGAAGACGATCTGGTCCCAGTCGATGACCGAGCCGGTCACCACACCACTGCGGTCGGAGAGCAGGAAGACGACGAAGTCGGCGATCTCGTCGACCTGCCCGAGCTTGCCCATCGGCTGCGTCTCGGCGGCCTTCTTCCGCCAGTCGTCCCCGGCGCCGTGGAAGGTCCGCTGGATCGCGTCCTCGCCCTCGGTGTCCGTCCAGCCGATGTTGAGGCCGTTGATCCGGATGCGGTCCCAGCGGTGCGCGTGGGCGGCGTTGCGGGTCAGCCCGGCGAGCCCGGCCTTGGCGGCGACGTACGGCGCGAGGAAGGGCTGCCCGCCGTGCGAGGACGTGGTGATGATGTTGACGATGGTGCCCGGCGCCTTGCGGTCCACCATGCTCCGTACGGCCGCCTGCATGGCGAAGAACGGCGCCTTCAGATTGATGGCGATGTGCTGGTCGAACAGCTCCGGCGTGGTGTCCAGCAGCGTGCCGCGCGTGGTCAGCCCCGCCGCGTTCACCAGGCAGTCGATCCGCCCGTGCTCGTCGAGGACGTGCTGGACGCTGCTGTGCGCCTGATCGGGGTCGGTCAGGTCGGCGTGGACGAAGGAGGCGCCGGTCTCCCGCGCGGTCTTCTCCCCGGCGTCGGTCCGGCGCCCGGTGAAGGCGACCTGCGCCCCTTCGCGTACGGCGGCACGGACGATGCCCGCGCCGACGCCCTGGCTGCCGCCGTTGACCAGGACGACCTTGTCCTTGAGCAGTGGTTCCATGAGGTGCTTTGTCTCTTTCAGCTCTGGTTCAGCTCTGCCGGCGTTCGGCGCCGTCCCGTAGCTCCCGGCGCAACCACTCGGGGCTCCACTCCTCGGACACCGCGCGCCACACGGTGTCCGCCTGGGTCGGCGGGGCCAGCCCGCCGACCGGTGGGTCCAGGTCCAGATCGGTGGGGAAGGGGTACCCCTCGGCGCAGGCGGCGACGACCCGGCGCAGCCAGTCCCCGGAGGCGCCCTCCCGCTTGCGCCGCAGGAGCGCCGGGAAGACCGCGTTCGCCATCGCCTCGCGGTCGACGGTCTCCATGGAGCGGCCGAAGGCGGAGGAGATCTGCAGCAGGTTGGCCATGCGCCGGATGTCCGCCGAGCGGTTGTGCCCGGCGGCGTGGAACAGCGCGGGGTTGAAAAAGACCGCGTCGCCCTTGTCCAGGGGGAGCTGGACATGGTGCTCGTCGAAGTGCGCGATGAACTCCGGACGCCGCCAGGCCAGATAGCCGGGCTCGTACCGCTGCGAGTACGGCAGATACAGCGTCGGCCCCGACTCCACGGGCATGTCGCAGTGGGCCACTGCGCCCTGCAGCGTCAGCACGGGGGAGAGCCGGTGGACATGGGCCGGGTAGGCGGCCGCCCGCTCGTCGCTCAGGAACCCGAGGTGGTAGTCGCGGTGCGGGCTCTGTGCGGCGCCTCCCGGGTTGACCACGTTGATCTGCGAGGTGACCTGATAGCCCGGGCCCAGCCATGCCTCGGCCACCAGCGCCAGCATGTCGTTGGCGTAGTAGTCGGCGAACGTCTCCGGAGCCCGTGCGGCCAGCTTGCCCAGCGCGTTCCACACCCGGTCGTTCGCGCCGGGCTTCGCGAAGTGGTCGCCACGGGCCGTGCCCGCCGCCCGCTCCTGATCGATCAGCGCGGTGAACGCGGCACTCGCCCGGTCCACCACGTCGAGATCCGCGAACGCGCGCTTCAGTACGACGATGCCGGGCCCGTCCAGCAGTGCCCGCACCCACTCCGTCCGCACCCGCCGCGGCTCGGCCGACCTGAGCCGGTCGCTGTCGTAGACGAGGACGTTCTGCTCGACGCCGTCGGCCAGCGGATAGTTCTGTGGATCGGTGCGCTGGGCGACCACGGAGCGGAACGTGTCGAGGTCGCAGTCGTCCTCGGTGAGCCACATCCCTGGTCCCACGGCGGTGGGGGACATACGGGGTCCTTTCGCAGTGCCTTCGCCTCGGACAGTCTGATGAATCCGAGGCCATCATTCAATGAGCAGAAACCCTTCAAAAAACCATCATCGACACGGCATCATCGGCTTGCGGAACCGTCGAACGACCTCCCGGGGGGCAACCATGGGACACCCGTATCCGATCAGGGAGATCGCCCGCCAGGCCGGCCTGAGCCAGGCCACGGTCGACCGCGTCCTCAACCAGCGGGGCGGTGTACGGGAGAGCACCGCCCGCGAGGTGCACCAGGCGATCAAGGACCTGGACCGCCAGCACACCCAGGTCCGCATCGGCGGACGCACCTTCATGATCGACATCGTGATGCAGTGCCCGGCCCGGTTCTCCAACGCGGTACGGGGCGCCCTGGAGGCCGAACTGCCCTTCCTGCACCCGGCGGTCGTCCGCTCCCGCTTCCACTTCCGGGAGACCTGCACGACCGCGGAACTGGCCGGCATCCTGGACCGGATCGGCCGACGCGGCTCGCAGGGCGTGATCCTCAAGGCCCCGGATCTGCCCGAGGTCGCCGCCGCCGTCGGCCGACTGGTCGCGGCCGGCATCCCGGTCGTCACCCTGGCCACGGACCTGCCCGCCAGCGCCCGCCTGGCCTATGTCGGCATCGACAACCGGGCCGCCGGGGCCACCGCCGCCTACCTCCTCGGCCAGTGGCTCGGCGACCGCGCCGGCCGGGTGCTCGTCACCATCAGCCGGGGCTCCTTCCGCAACGAGGAGGAGCGCGAGATGGGCTTCCGCAGCGCCCTGCGCGCGGCCCGGCCCGAGCGCCCGCTCGTGGACGTTACCGAAAGCGACGGCCTCGACGCCACCCAGCGCGACCTCGTCCTCGCCGCGCTGGAGCAGGACCCGGAGATCAACGCCGTCTACTCCATCGGCGGCGGGAACACGGCCACCCGCGAGGCCTTCGACACGCTCGGCCGCGAGCCGGCCGTCTTCATCGCGCACGACCTCGATGACGACAACATCCGCCTCCTGCGCGAGGGCCGCATCTCCGCCGTTCTCCACCACGATCTGCGCCAGGACATGCGCCTCGTCTGCCAGACCGTCATGCGCGCTCATAAGGCGCTCCCCGACGAAGGCCCTCATCTCCCGTCGCCGATCCAGGTCGTCACGCCGTTCAACATGCCACCGGAAGCGGGTTGATGACCCGCGACCGCGCGCCCACACTGTCCGCATGACAGCGGATCCGGGCCTCTTCGGCCCCTCATCGGTGACATGGCAGATGCACGGCGACCCCATGATGTGGGTCGCCGGGATCCGCGCCCTCTACTTCCAGGCCCTGCACCCACGGGCCGTGCGGGGCGTCATGCAGAACTCCGACTTCCGGCGCGACGCCTGGGGGCGGCTGATGCGCACGGCCAACTTCGTCGGCACCACGACGTACGGCACCACCGAGGCGGCCGAGAAGGCGGGTGCCCGGGTCCGCAAGATCCACAGCATGCTGACGGCGGCCGACCCGGACACCGGGGAGCGGTACGGCGTCGACGAACCCGAGTTGCTGCTGTGGGTGCACTGCGCCGAGATCGACTCCTATCTGCACGTCCTGCGGCGGTCGGGCTTCCCCCTCTCGGACGCGGCGGCCGACCGCTACATAGGCGAACACCGGGTCAGCGCCCGGCTGGTGGGCCTCGACCCGGACGAAGTACCCGGCGATCAGGCCGAGCTGGCCGCGTACTTCGAGAAGACACGGCCGGAGCTGGCCGTCGGCCCCGAAGCCCGCGACGTGGACGACTTCCTGCGACGGCCGCCCACGCACCCCCTGCTCGTCCCGGCGCGCGAGCTGCTCTGGCGACGCGTGGCGAACCTGGCGTACGGCTCCCTGCCGTCGTACGCCCATGAGCTGTACGGCAGACCGGCCCCGCCGCCCACGACGGTGACCCGGCGCCTGCGTCACACCGGCACCCTGCTGCGCCGTGTTCCCGCGCGTGTGCGCTGGCAACTCCCGCCGAAGCACATCATCCGCGCCATGTCACGACTCGGCCCCGGCTCCCGCCCGGCGCCGTACAAAGTCGGACCCTAGCTCGCCATACTGGACGGGCCACGGGAGGGCGCGACGATTCGGGGGCGATCGCAGGCGATGGGGGAGACCAGGCTGATCCAGGGCCGGTACCGGTTGCTCGAACTGATCGGGCGCGGCGGAATGGGCGAGGTCTGGCGCGCGCGAGACGAGTCACTGGGCCGCAAGGTCGCCGTGAAGTGCCTCAAACCCCTCAACACCCAGCACGACCACGCCTTCACGCGAGTCCTGCGGGAACGGTTCCGACGCGAGGCCCGGGTGGCCGCCGCCCTCCAGCACCGCGGGGTGACCGTCGTCCACGACTTCGGCGAGTCCGACGGTGTGCTGTACCTGGTGATGGAGCTGCTGGAGGGCCGCAACCTCAGCCAGCTCCTGGAGGACAACAAACACCATCCGCTGCCCGTCGCCGACGTCGTCGAGATCGCCGACCAGGTCGCCTCCGCCCTCGCCTACACCCACCAACAGGGCATCGTCCACCGCGACCTGAAGCCCGCGAACATCATGCGGCTCGCCGACGGCACGGTGAAGATCTGCGACTTCGGCATCGCCCGCCTCGGCGCCGACATCGGCTTCACCTCTCGGCTCACCGGCACCGGCATCGCGATGGGCACCCCGCACTACATGTCCCCGGAACAGATCAGCGGCGGCCGGGTCGACCAGCGCAGCGACCTCTACTCGTTCGGCTGCGTGCTGTACGAACTCGCCACCGGGGCACCGCCGTTCGACCTCGACGACGCGTGGGCGGTCCTCATGGGCCACCGGGACACCCCACCGGACCCGCCGCGCGGCCACCGGGCCGAACTGCCCGAGTACTTCGAGCAGATCATCCTGGACCTGCTGGCCAAGGAGCCCGGGCAACGGCCGTACGACGCCGGGGAACTGGGGCACCGGATCAGCTCCGGGCGGACCACACCCGCCCATGTGCCCACCGTGGCCCCGCGCCCCGAACAGCCGCCGTCCCGCGAACCCCGGCTGCCCTCCTGGACCCGCGGCATGACCACCGGCCACAAGGCGGCCGGCGCCGGGCTGCGCGCCACCCCGCCGGACGCCTCGGCGGGCCTCACCGGTGAATGGGTCGCCCGGCCGGTCACGGGGCCCACCGAGGAGCCCGTGCGCACCGAACGCCCCACCCCGCCACCGGAGCTGGTCTCCACCCTGGCCGGCCGGCACAACGCCGGGCTGAGCCTGGGGCGCCTCGGCCGCTGGACCGAGGCCGGCGAGGTGCACCGCGCGGTCGCCGCCGAACGCGAGCACGCCCTCGGCCCCGACCACCCCGACACCCTCTCCAGCCGCTACGAGGTCGGCTTCACTCTCAGCCGCACCGGCCGCCCTGCCGACGCCCTGCGCGAGTTCGCCCACGTCGCCCGCGCCCGGGAACGGGTGCTCGGCCCCGACCATGCCGACACGCTCGCCGCCCGGCAGGAAATGGCGTACGTGCTGGGCCAGTTGGGCCGCCACTTCGAGGCGCACCAGGCGTATACCTCCGTCCTCGCCGCCCGGGAACGTGCCACGGGCCCCGACCACCCGGACACCCTGCGCTGCCGCCACAACCTCGCCTTCAACCTCAGCAGACTCGGACGCCTGGAGGACTCGTACCGCATGGCGGGCGAGGTGGCCACGGCACGGGCGCGCGTCCTCGGCGCGAACCACCCCGACACGCTCGTCACGCGTTACGAAGTCGCCTACGCCCTCGGCCAGTTGGGCCGCTGGCCGGAGGCGCTCCAGACCTACCAGGAGGTCGCGGAGGCCCGCGCCCAGGCCCTCGGTCCCGACCACCCGGACACCCTGGCCGCCCGCTACGAGGTCGGCATCAGCCTCGGCCGGCTCGGCCGCAGCGCGGAGGCACTGAAGCTCTACCGCGACCTGATCGACGACCGCACCCGCGTCCACGGCCCCGCCCACCCCGAGACCCTCCGCGCCCGCCACGGCCTCGGCGTCAACCTCGGCCGGCTCGGCCGCTGGGAGGAGGCCCTCGCCGAGTCGCGGGACGTGTGCGCCATCCGCGAGCGCGTCCACGGCCCCGACCACCCCGACACCCTGGTCAGCCGCCGTGAGGTCGCCGTCGGCCTCGGCTGGCTGGGCCGCTGGGCCGACGCCCTCACCGAGTACCGGCGTGTGGCCGACGCCCGCGAGCGCGTCCTCGGCGCCGACCACCCCGATGCCCTGGCCAGCCGCAACGACGAGGCCCACTGCCTGGAGCAGCTCGGCCGCGGGCCGGAGGCGGTGGAGCTGTACCGGAGCGTGGCGGCGCTACGGCACCAGCGGGCGACGGGCGGGCACTGAGGGACGAGCCTGCGCCACCTGGCCCGCACACCTGGTCGAGTTGGATCACCGCGTGTTACCAAGAACCATGCCTGCACACCATGAGGGACGCCCAGGACACCGGTCGTACGACGCCGTGATCGTCGGCGGGGGCCACAACGGCCTGGTGGCTGCCGCCTACCTGGCCCGGGCCGGGCGCTCCGTGCTGGTGCTGGAGCGGCTGGACACCACCGGAGGCGCCGCCGTGTCCACGAGGCCGTTCGCCGGGATCGACGCCAGCCTGTCGAGGTACTCGTACCTGGTCAGCCTGCTGCCCCGGAAGATCGTGCGGGACCTCGGCCTCGACTTCCGTGTCCGGCGGCGCCTGATCTCCTCGTACACCCCCGTCGAACGCGACGGACGTCCCACCGGCCTGCTCGTCGGCGGCGGCGAACGGCGCACCCGGGAGGCGTTCGCGCGGCTGACCGGCTCGGACCGCGAGTACGAGGCCTGGCAGCGCTTCTACGGCATGACGGGCCGCGTCGCCGAGCGGGTGTTCCCGACGCTGACGGAACCGCTGCCCACGCGGGACGAACTGCGGGCGCGGATCGACGACGCCGAAGCGTGGCGGGCACTGTTCGAGGACCCCATCGGTACCGCCGTCGAGTCGGCCTTCACCGACGACCTCGTCCGCGGAGTCGTCCTCACCGACGCGCTCATCGGCACCTTCGCCGACGCCCACGACCCCTCCCTGCGGCAGAACCGCTGCTTCCTCTACCACGTGATCGGCGGCGGCACGGGCGCCTGGGACGTGCCCGTCGGCGGCATGGGCGCGCTCACGGACGCGCTGGCCATGGCCGCGCGGGAGGCGGGTGCCGTACTCGCCACCGGGCACGAGGTGGAGCGGATCGCGACGGACGGGCGGACCGCCGAGGTCGCGTACCGCACGGCGGACGGCGAGGGCGTCGTCGCCGCCCGGTATGTGCTGGTGGGCGCCTCGCCCCAGGCACTGGCCGAGCTGACCGGCGACGAGCCGCCCGCCCCCGCCGAGGGCACGCAGCTCAAGGTGAACATGTTGCTCACCCGGCTGCCGCGGCTCCGTGACGGCGCGGTCGACCCGCGCGAGGCGTTCGCCGGGACCCTCCACATCGCCGAGGGATACGAACAGCTGGCTGCCGCGTACGCCCAGGCCGCATCCGGTTCGCTGCCCGGAGCGCCGCCCTCCGAGATCTACTGCCACTCGCTCACCGACCCGACCATCCTCGGCCCGGACCTGGCCGAGCGGGGCTTTCACACGCTCACCCTCTTCGGCCTGCACACCCCCGCCCGGCTCTTCGCGTCCGACAACGACGCCGTACGCGAGGAACTGCTGAAGTCGACCCTCGCCGAACTCGACGCCCACCTCGCCGAGCCGATCGCCGACTGCCTGGCCACCGACGCCGACGGCCGCCCCTGCATCGAGGCCAGGACCCCCCTTGACCTGGAACGCGACCTCCGCCTGCCCGGCGGCAACATCTTCCACCGCGAACTGTCCTGGCCGTACGCCCAGGAGAGCACCGGCCGCTGGGGCGTGGAGACCCGGCACGGGAACGTGCTGCTGTGCGGAGCGGGCGCGGTGCGGGGCGGCGGCGTGAGCGGGGTACCGGGGCACAACGCGGCGATGGCTGTGCTGCGGGAACTTGGCAGCTGACGGCCGGATATCAGCCCCTCCGGCGCTTGAGGTCAGGCGAAGTCCGCTGCGGTTTGGCCGCGCCCCGAAGGGGCGCGGGGCTGTGTACATATGCGGCTCCACCGCGGGGCGCGACCAGCCATGACGGCGCCGCAGACGAACGACGACACATCGCGGCACTTCCAGCGGAGCGCTCAGGCGGAGGCCGTCCAGCCCACCGCTTCGACACGGGCCGCGTCCGCCGGTCGCGACCCGTCGAAGGCGACGCGGCCGCCCGCCTCGACCCGCAGCCCGTCGACGTATGCCCCGCGCCCGACGTACAGCCGGTCGGTCGCGTAGCGCCAGCGCAGGATGAGGCCGGAGGCCTGCGGCAGCTCCGCCGTGAGCCGGTGCCACACCCGGCCCGACCAGCCCGTGGCCGACCCGGCCGGATGTTCCCGCGCGTCCTCGCCGTCGCGCACGGTCGTGAACGGCACCGGCTGCCAGGTGTCGCTGCCGTCCGGCGAGGCCTCCAGGAACAGGGCGTCCGAGCGCGGCTCGGTGTCCCACCACAGGGCGCAGCGCAGCCGGGGGCCGTCGGCGGTCGTGTCCAGCGTTGGGAGGGTCAGGGTGGCCGTCGTGGCGTTCGACATGCCCGAGAACCAGGACGTACGGCCGCGGGCGGGGCGTACGGGGACGGCACGGGCGAGGTGGTTCGCGGCGGCGACCCGGGGCGCGGAACCGGAGCGCCAACTGCGCACCGGATGCACGGAGTTGCCGAGCAGCACGAGGAACGAGTCGGTCGTCGGGTCGAGGACGAGCGAGGTGCCGGTGAAGCCGGTGTGGCCGGCGGTGCGCGGGGTGGCCATCGCGCCCATGTACCAGTGCTGGTAGAGCTCGAAGCCGAGACCGTGCTCGTCGCCGGGGAAGGCGGTGTTGAAGTCGGTGAACATCAGCTCCACCGACTCGGGCCGGAGGATGCGCGCCCTGCCGTACGCGCCACCGTTCAGCAGCGTACGGCCGAGGACCGCGAGGTCCCACGCGGTGGAGAAGACGCCCGCGTGGCCCGCGACCCCGCCGAGGCTGAAGGCGTTCTCGTCGTGCACCTCGCCCCACACCAGGCCGCGGTCGAGCCCGGACCAGGGGAGCCGGGCATCCTCGGTGGCCGCGATCCCCGGCTTCCAGGAGGCGGGCGGGTTGTAGCGCGTGCGGTGCATCCCGAGCGGAGCGGTGATCTCGTCGTGGAGCAGGGCATCCAAAGTGCGACCGGTGATCTCCTCCAGGGCGAGCTGGAGCGAGATGAGGTTGAGGTCGGAGTAGAGGTACGTGGTGCCCGGCGGGTTGAGCGGTGCCTCGTTCCAGATGAGGCGGAGCTTTCCCTCGTACGTCGGTTCCCTGTGGAGCGGGAGCCAGGGGCGGAATCCCGAGGTGTGCGTGAGGAGTTGACGGACGGTGATGTCCTGCTTGCCCGCACCGCCGAAGTCCGGGAGGTAGGCGGCGACCTTCCCCTCCAGCTCCAGCGTGCCCCGCTCGATCTGCTGGACGGCCAGGACCGACGTGAACAGCTTCGACACCGACGCGAGGTCGAACACGGTGTCCTCGGCCATCGGGATCCGCTGGTCCGCCGGGAACTCGACGCCTGTGTCGGTCTTCTCGTCGTAGCCCGAGTAGCGCACCGCCATCCCGATCGGCCGGTGCAGCGCGACCGTGCCGCCCCGCCCGGCCAGCAGCACGGCGCCCGCGTACCAGGGGTGCGTGGGGGAGGGGCCGAGGAACGCCTCGGCGTCGGCGACGAGTTGGCGCAGCGGGGCGGCGAGCAGGCCCGCCTGTTTCGGGGTGCCGGGCCGGAGGGTCGGACGGCCGTGTCCGGGTAAGGCCGGTGGGGTGGCCGACGCGGAGCTCGCCGGGAGTGGCGCGAGGGCGAGCGCTCCGCTCAAAGCCATGAGCCGCCTGCCGAGTTGACGGCGGCTCAGCCCGCCGCTCGCTCCGGGTCTGTCCGCTTCCGAGGTCATCCAGGAGCCTCCCGTCGCACCGCTTGAAAGTATCTTTCCGGGCCTGTCCCGCGGAGTGAAACCTTCGTGTCAGGAGGTGGGTGTGTCAACAGCGGGCACCCGGCCAAGAGCCAGCGCACGCGAAAATCTGACGGAGCATCAGAAAACCTCTTCCGTCGTCCGGAGGACTGCGGCATCCTGCGCCCATGCAGACGGAGCTGAGCAGGAAACTGGGAATCGAGCACGCCATCTTCGGCTTCACGCCGTTCCCCGCCGTCGCCGCGGCCATCAGCCGGGCCGGCGGTTTCGGGGTGCTCGGCGCGGTCCGCTATACGGCCCCCGACGACCTCAAGCGCGACCTCGACTGGATCGAGGCCCATGTCGACGGCAAGCCGTACGGCCTGGACGTCGTGATGCCCGCGAAGAAGGTGGAGGGCGTCACGGAGGCGGATGTCGAGGCGATGATCCCCGAAGGGCACCGCCAGTTCGTCATGGACACCCTCGCCAAGTACGGCGTTCCCGAACTCCCCGAGGGCGAGGCGTCGGGCTGGCGCATCACCGGGTGGATGGAGCAGGTCGCCCGCACCCAGCTCGACGTGGCCTTCGACTATCCGATCAAGTTGCTCGCCAACGCCCTCGGTTCACCGCCCGCCGATGTCGTCGAACGAGCCCATGAACAGGACGTTCTCGTCGCCGCGCTCGCGGGCAGCGCCCGGCACGCCCGCAAGCATGCCGAGGGAGGCATCGACATCGTCGTCGCACAGGGCTACGAGGCGGGCGGTCACACCGGGGAGATCGCCTCCATGGTGCTCACCCCCGAAGTCGTGGACGCCGTCGCCCCGTTGCCCGTCCTGGCCGCCGGCGGCATCGGCAGCGGCCAGCAGGTGGCGGCCGCGCTCGCCCTCGGCGCCCAGGGCGTGTGGCTGGGCTCCGTATGGCTGACCACCACGGAGGCCGACATGCACTCCCGTGCGCTGACCCGCAAGCTGCTCGCCGCCGAATCGGGCGACACCGTCCGCTCCCGTGCCCTGACCGGCAAGCCCGCACGTCAGCTCCGTACGGAATGGACCGACGCCTGGGACGACCCGAACGGACCCGGCACACTCCCCATGCCCCTGCAGGGACTCCTCGTCGCCGAGGCGCTCTCCCGCATCCAGAGGCACGAGACGGAGCCGCTGCTCGGCACCCCCGTCGGGCAGATCGTCGGCCGGATGAACAGCGAACGCGGTGTCCAGGAGGTCTTCGACGACCTCACCCGCGGCTTCGAACAGGCCGTCGACCACCTCAACCGCATCGCCGGAAGGAGCGCGGAACAGTGAGCCGAGCAAGGGGCCAAGCAGGGAGCCAAGCAGGGAGCCAAGCCCCCCACGGCTTCTGGGCCCAGGCCGCCGCCGACCCCGACCGCACGGTCCTCGTCGCCCCCGACGGCGAGGAGTGGACCGCCGGACGGCTGCACGCCGACGCCAACCGCCTGGTCCACGGCCTGCGCGCGGCGGGGCTCGCCCGCGGTGACGCCTTCGCGGTCGTGCTGCCCAACGGCGTCGAGTTCCTCACCGCCTATCTGGCCGCCCAGCAGGCGGGCTTCTACCTCGTGCCCGTCAACCACCACTTCGTGGGCCCCGAGGTCGCCTGGATCGTCGCCGACTCGGGCGCGAAGGTCCTGATCGCGCACGAGCGGTTCGCCGAGGCCGCACGGCACGCCGCCGACGAGGCGAAGCTCCCGCGGAGCCACCGGTACGCGGTCGGGGCGGTCGAGGGATTCCGGCCGTATGCCCAACTCCTCGACGGACAGCCCGAGTCGGCGCCCGAGGGCCGCACCCTCGGCTGGGTCATGAACTACACCTCGGGCACGACCGGCCGCCCGCGCGGCATCCGGCGCCCACTGCCCGGCAAGCTCCCCGAGGAGTCGTACCTCGGCGGCTTCCTCGGCATCTTCGGCATCAAGCCCTTCGACGGCAATGTGCACCTTGTGTGCTCGCCGCTGTACCACACGGCCGTCCTGCAGTTCGCGGGCGCGTCCCTGCACATCGGCCACCGCCTGGTGGTGATGGACAAGTGGACGCCCGAGGAGATGCTCCGCCTGATCGACACCCACAGGTGCACGCACACGCACATGGTCCCGACCCAGTTCCACCGGCTGCTCGCCCTGCCGGACGACATCAGGCGGTCGTACGACCTCTCGTCCATGCGGCACGCCATCCACGGCGCCGCCCCGTGCCCCGACCATGTGAAGCGGGCCATGATCGAGTGGTGGGGCCACAGCGTGGAGGAGTACTACGCGGCCAGCGAGGGCGGCGGAGCCTTCGCGACCGCCGAGGACTGGCTGAAGAAGCCCGGCACGGTCGGCAGGGCGTGGCCCATCAGCGAGCTCGCGGTCTTCGACGAGGACGGCAAACGGCTGCCGCCCGGTGAACTCGGCACCGTCTACATGAAGATGAGCACCGGCGGATTCTCGTACCACAAGGACGAGGGCAAGACCCGCAAGAACCGCATCGGCGACTTCTTCACCGTCGGCGACCTGGGCTGCCTCGACGAGGACGGCTACCTCTTCCTCCGCGACCGCAAGATCGACATGATCATCTCCGGCGGCGTCAACATCTACCCGGCCGAGATCGAGTCCGCCCTGCTCGCCCACCCCGCCGTCGCCGACGCGGCCGTCTTCGGGATCCCGCACGACGACTGGGGCGAGGAGGTCAAGGCCGTGGTCGAACCCGCTCCGGGGTCCGTGCCGGGCCCGGCGCTGACCGCCGACATCCTCGACCACTGCGCACAGCGGCTCGCCGGGTACAAGCGGCCCAAGAGCGTCGACTTCATCGAGACCATGCCGCGCGACCCGAACGGCAAGCTCTACAAGCGGCGGCTGCGCGACCCGTACTGGGAGGGGCGCGCCAAGGTCGTATGACAACCATCCGTGCAGTGTGGTACAGGTCACATTCGGGACCTGTCACGCGTGGACGCACTCGCCCGTCCTGATGCCGGAACACCCGCCGGGCGCCACTCACGGGAGCGCCCGGGGGCCGACATCAGGAGTTGGATCGCCATGCGTGTACTCGTCGCCGGAGCCACCGGAGTCATCGGCCAGGCGCTCGTCCCGCTGCTCACGTCGGTCGGTCATGACGTGATCGCCCTGTCTCGTGCGCCGTCCCGCAGGCCGTCCCGTACGCCGGGGAAGGGCGCCGTCGCCGCCGACGCCCTGGACCGGAACGCGCTGCACGAGGCGGTGCGGGACGCGGCCCCCGACGCGGTGGTCAACATGCTCACCGCCATCCCGGCCGAGATCGACCCGCGCCACCTGGCCCGGGACTTCGCCCTGACCAACCGGCTGCGTACCGAGGGCACCCGCAACCTGTACGAGGCCGCCCACGCCGCCGGCGCCACGAAGATCGTCGCCCAGGGGCTGGCCTACGCGTACGACCCGGCGGGCGAGGGCCCCGCCAACGAGGACGCACCGCTGTGGCAGCGTCCGCCGAAGCAGTTCGTGTCGGTGCTCGGCGCGCTGAAGGAGCTGGAGCTGCGCACCGCGGACGCGGGAGGCACGGTGCTGCGCTTCGGCCACCTCTACGGGCCGGGCACCGTCTACGCCTCCGACGGCTCGTTCGTGCGGCAGGTGGCCGCCGGGAAAGTCCCGCTGGTCGGCGGAGGGAACTCGGTGTTCTCCTTCACCCACGCCCACGACGCCGCCACCGCGGTGATCGCCGCGCTCGACAAGCCCGCCGGCGGCCCTCTCAACATCGTCGACGACACCCCCGTACCGATGCACGAGTGGCTGCCCGAACTGGCCCGCATGCTCGGCGCACGGCAGCCAAAGAAGGCGCCCGCCGCTGTGGCCCGGCTCGCGGTCGGCGGCTGGGGTGTGGCCTTCATGAACGAGCTGCGCGGCGCCGACAACGCCCGCGCGGGCCTCGCCCTCGACTGGCGCCCCCGGTACGCCTCCTGGCGCGAGGGTTTCGCCGCCGAGTTGAATGGCGCATCGGCAGCGGGCTGAGCCCCTGCGGCTCGGTGCCGAACGACATGGAAGGACAAGGGAGTTGGAGACCCCGGAAAGCACCGGATCGGCGACCGAGCAGACCGAGCAGTTCGAGGCGTACCGCCCGCTGCTGCTCGGCCTCGCCTACCGGCTGCTCGGCAGCATGTGGGACGCCGAGGACGTCGTCCAGGACGCCTATCTGCGGTGGACCGGCACCGACCGCACCGAGATCCGCGAGCCACGGGCCTTCCTCATCACGGTCGTCTCCCGGCTCGCCCTCGACCAGCTGCGCTCGGCCCGCGTCACCCGCGAGGCATACACCGGACCGTGGCTCCCCGAACCCGTGGCCACCGACGCGCTCGGCCCGCTGGACACGGCCGAGCTGCGCGACACGGTGGCCTACGCGACGGTGCACCTGATGGAGCGGCTGTCACCGCCGGAGCGCGCGGTGTTCGTGCTGCGGGAGGCCTTCGAGACGCCGTACGACGAGATCGCCCGCATCCTCGGCACGAGCGCCCCGAACTGCCGTCAGCTGCACCACCGCGCGGGCCGCCGACTCGCCTCCGGACGCGACAAGTTCACCCTCGCCGAGGACGAGCACGCCAAGTTGCTCACCCGCTTCCTTCAGGCCGCGCAGAGCGGTGACCTGACCGGGCTCACCGACTTCCTCACCGAGGACGTCGTCGCCTGGAACGACGGCGGCGGCCGGGTCAGGGCGGCGCTGCGGCCGATCGAGGGCCGCGAGCACGTCGTCGCGTTCATCGCGGGCCTTGTCGCCCGCTACCCCTTCGGCGCCTCGCGCATCGTCGACGCCAATGGTCAGCCGGCGCTGGCGCTCAGCGTCGACGGCATCGACCAGATCGTCACGATCGCGGTGCACGACGGACGGATCAGGGGCATCTACGCCGTCCTCAACCCCGACAAGCTCGGCCACGTGGGCTGAGTGTGGTGCCGTCCCGTACGCGGGGCGGCACCACACCCTCGCCGTCAGCGGCGTTCGCCGACCCGGATCACCTTGAGCCCGGGCGACGACAGGATGTCCTTCTCGCAGAACCGCGACCTGACCCACTTCTCACCGGAGAACAGCCGCGTCTGGTCGCTGTAGTGCGGAGAGCCGGGGTTCGAGGACTGGGAGTACGTCAGGAGCGTACGGGCCACCGGGCAGCGTCCGCCGTCCCAGCCCACGGCCTGGAGGTAACTGGAGCCCGCCGCGACCTCCGAGTAGCCGCCGGCGGCCGGGTCCCAGAAGGCCTCGATCTTGTTCCACACGCCGAGCGATTCGGTGCCGCCGGACACCGGGATGCGCCGGTCGCCACGGACGACGAACTGGTGGGCGCCCAGCTTCGCGTCCAGCGCCATGCCCGCCGCGCGCAGCTCCGTCACCGTGTCGGCGAGGGCCGTGGCGAAGCCGGTCGCGTCCGTGTTCAGCGTGTTCGGGGTGCGGACCGGATCGGTCACCGAGAACGGCACCTTCCACAACCGGTCGGCCGGCACCGCCCGGGTCAGCTTCCGCCAGAACCGGTCGAAGAGCAGTGCGCCCCTGCTGCCGGTGTCCATCGTGCGATCCCACGCCTTGAGCACCCCGCAGGCCTCGGAGACGTCAACTCCTGTGCCATCGCTGCCCGTTGCCGTACCGCCCGGCAGCGCGGCACACGCCCGCGCCACGTCGTCCGCGGCGAGACCGGCCGCGGGCACCCGGTTGGCGAACTGCTGCCGTTGCAGGTCCCGTACGGCCAGATCGCCCCGCTCAGCCATCGCCGCCACGTCCTCGACGGCGCCGCGCGTGCGCATCGACCGCTCGGTCCCGATGTTGCCGAAGATCCGCTCGTATCCGGTCAGCGGCCGGTCGGCGTTGGCCAGCCAGGCACTGTCGTTGGAATTCTCTGCATACTGCGCGTCCTTGAGCGTGGGCATCCGCGCCGGGCCGAAGATTCCCGGCTGTACGGCGTCGGGGTCGCTGCCGAGGGCGCAGTCGCCGCGTGAGCCGTCGAGGACCGCGACCCCCGACGCCGGGTACGTGGCCCTGCCGAGCGGCGTCGAACAGCGGTCGGCCAACTCGTCGGTGATCCGGGGGAGCACCTGCGACTGAGTGAACAGGGTGTGCCCGGCGGAGTCGGCGGCGATGGTGTTCACCCAGGGCAGGCCCTGCGTCCGGTCGAGGGTCCTGAGGACGTCGGCGGTGCCGCGCGCCCTGCCGAAGCCCAGCGAGATGTCGGTGAAGCGGATGTTCGCCGCGTTCGGGTCGTTGATCGCGTAGGCGGTCGTGGCCGTCCAGGGCAGCGGGAGCCGGCTGCCGAGGGACGTCACGACCGGGCCGTAGCGGGTCCACCACTGCGTGCGGGTCACCGGCGCGCCGTCCTTCACCGCGACGGTCACGGTCCGCTTCGTCATCCGTTCCGGTTCGCCGTCCACGAGATACGTCGTCGGGTCGGCCGGATCCAGCGTCAGCTCATGGAGGTTGAGGGGGATGCCGGTGGAGACGGTGTGGCTCCACGCCACGCGCGCGTTGAACCCGATCTGAGTGATCGGGGAGCCGAGCAGCGCGCCGCCGGAGACGTTCAGTTCGCCGGGGATCGTCTGCTGGGCCTGCCAGAAGCGGCGTCCGCCGTGCCAGGGGTAGTGCGGGTTGCCCAGCAGCAGGCCCCGGCCGTTCGCTGTGGTGTCACCGCGGAACGCGACCGCGTTGGAACCCATGTCCATGTCGGCGAACAGTTCGCTCGCGGCCCGGGCGGCGGCCCGCGGTTCCGGCGTGCGGGCGGTGGTGGCGGAGCCGGTGGGCGGCTCGGCGGTGGTGATCGCGTCCGCGACCTGCCCCTGGCCGCCGAGCACGGCAAGGGCGTAGGCACGGGCGGCCACGTCGAGCCCGGTCACCGGCCGCACCCAGGCGGCGCCCCGGCACGCCGAGTCGTTGATCCTGTTCTGCTTCAGCCAGGCGTTGTAGCCGGCCGCCCAGCCCCGCATCAGCTCCATGGCCTCGCGGCTCGGACCCCGGGGCGCGGGCTGCTTCAAGAGCCGCTCCACGGTGCCCGCCTCCCGGATACCGCGGAAGAACAGGTCACTGGTGAGGTTCCGGCTGGCCCCCGACAGGGAGTAGTCGGTCGCCGCGTCGGCCCCGAAGTACCGGGAGCGTTCGCCGCGCACGGTCACGAAACCGTCGGCCAGCACGCACACCTGGTCGCGTGCCTGTGCCCAGCCGGTGCCGAAGCCGAGGTTCGCGTAGTCCTTCGCGACGATGTGCGGGATGCCGTACTCGGTGTAGCGGATGACGGCCGACAGGCCGCCCTTGGACGGGTGTTGCTCTCGCTCCTGGCTCTCGGCGGCGGCCGAGGGCAGTACGGCCGTGGTGGTGAACAGGGCGACGGCTGCGACGACGAGCTGTCTCAGGCGGGTGCGCATCGTGCCTCCCAACGTCATGGAGGGATGGGGCGGGTAAGTCCGTGTGTGCGGCGTAAGCGTGTTGGAGTTTCCGGTGAGGTTGACCCCGCCGGGGCCGCCAGGGTTGAGCAACTTCCCGCCACGTCCGCGTCGCGCTTGACCGCGCTCACGCGGCGGAACGAGGATCGCGCCAGGACAGGCGGACGAAGGAGCGGGGCATGACGACGGCTGGACGCAGCGTGACGGTCGACGGGGTGCTGCGGCGCAGTGCCCGGCGGGTGCCCGCCCGCGTCGCGGTCCACTACGGCGAACGGGCCTGGACCTACGCCGAGTTGGATGACGCCGTCTCCCGCGCCGCACAGGCCCTGCGGGACACCGGCCTCGCCCCCGGCGACCGGGTCGGCGCCTACGGCCACAACTCCGACGCGTACCTGATCGCCTTCCTGGCCTGCGCCCGCGCCGGCCTCGTCCACGTCCCGGTCAACCAGAACCTGACCGGCGACGACCTGTCGTACATCCTCGACCAGTCCGGCAGCGCCCTCGTCCTCACGGACCCGGACCTCGCGGACCGACTGCCGGACACCGTACGGGCCCTGGCGCTGCGCGACACCGAGGACTCACTCCTCGCCCGGCTCGCCACGACACAGCCGTACGACGGCCCGGAACCCCGCACCGAGGACCTGGCGCAGCTGCTCTACACCTCGGGCACCACCGCGCTCCCCAAGGGCGCGATGATGACGCACCGCGCGCTGGTCCACGAGTACCTCAGCGCGATCACCGCACTGGACCTGCAGGCGGGCGACCGGCCGGTGCACTCCCTCCCGCTTTACCACTCCGCGCAGACCCATGTCTTCCTGCTGCCGTATCTCGCGGTCGGCGCCGAGAACGTCATCCTCGACGCACCCGACGGCGACACACTCTTCGACCTGATCGAAGCGGGCCGCGCGGACAGCCTGTTCGCCCCGCCCACCGTGTGGATCGGCCTGTCCAACCGCCCCGACTTCGCCACCCGCGACCTGAGCGGGCTGCGCAAGGCGTACTACGGGGCGTCGATCATGCCTGTGCCGGTACTGGAGCGGCTGAAGGAACGGCTCCCGAAGCTGGCCTTCTACAACTGCTTCGGCCAGAGCGAGATCGGCCCGCTGGCGATGGTCCTCGGGCCGTACGAGCACAAGGGCCGGATGGACTCCTGCGGCCGCACCGTGCTGTTCGTCGAGGCCCGGGTGGTCGACGAGGACGGCAAGGACGTGCCCGACGGCACATCGGGTGAAATCGTCTACCGGTCCCCGCAGTTGTGCGAGGGCTACTGGGAGAAGCCGGAGGAGACCGCCGAGGCCTTCCGCGACGGCTGGTTCCACTCGGGCGACCTCGCCGTGCAGGACGCAGAGGGGTACTTCACCATCGTCGACCGGGTGAAGGACGTCATCAACTCCGGTGGCGTACTGGTCGCTTCACGCCAGGTCGAGGACGCGCTCTACACCCACGACCAGGTCGCCGAGGTCGCGGTCGTCGGCCTCCCCGACGAGCGCTGGATCGAGGCGGTCACCGCGGTCGTCGTCCGCCACGGAGAGGTCACCGAGGCCGAACTCCTCGACCACGCCCGCGAGAAGCTCGCCCACTTCAAGGCACCCAAGAGGGTCCTCTTCGTGGACGAGCTGCCGCGCAACGCCAGCGGGAAGATCCTCAAGAGGGAGTTGCGGGAGCGGTTCGCGTAGTGAGGTCGGACAGGGAACGGCAGTATCCTCCGGCCGTACTCCCGCCTTGTCGAAGGCCTCCCGGTAGTGCGGCACGTCCGTGTACGCGTGCCGCAACGACGCCCGCAGTCTCTCCAGCTGCAACGCCCGCCTCTCCTGTGCGTCGAGCCGTTCCCTCGCGTCCAGCGGCGCCGTCGTATCCGCCATGAGGAGCTCTCCCTCGTCCACCGCACCCGTCCGGTCGACCGATCATTCGGTCGACCCGTTCGGGATCAGTAATCCAGGGTGCTCCTGTCCGGGTAAGACGGCGCGT
Source organism: Streptomyces sp. NPDC002845 (assembly GCF_053591955.1). Lineage (NCBI taxonomy): Bacteria > Bacillati > Actinomycetota > Actinomycetes > Kitasatosporales > Streptomycetaceae > Streptomyces > Streptomyces sp. NPDC002845. Next base: position 22,378 of record NZ_JBSFUU010000088.1, read on the forward strand.
GCACTTTTCTCGTGTGGGCTTCTGTGGCGTACGTGTGGTGTCAGCGAGCCGCCTCCACCGCCACCGACCGTGCCCAGCGGTAGTCCGCCTTGCCGCTCGGCGAGCGTTGGACGGTGTCGGTGATGACCAGTTGGCGGGGGATCTTGTAGCCGGCGAGGCGGGTGCGGCAGTGGGTCTGGATGTCCTCCAGGGACGGGTGGACGGCGCCCTCGCGGAGCTGGACCACGGCCGCCACATGGTTGCCCCACGTGGCGTCCGGTACGCCGGCGACCAGGGCGTCGTACACGTCCGGATGCGACTTGAGGGCCTGCTCGACCTCCTCCGGGTAGACCTTCTCGCCGCCCGTGTTGATGCACTGCGAGCCCCGGCCCAGGACGGTGACGACGCCTTCCTCGTCGACGGTCGCCATGTCGCCGAGGAGGACCCATCGCTCGCCGTCCTTCTCGAAGAACGTCTCGGCGGTTTTCCCCGGGTCGTTGTAGTAGCCCAGGGGTACGTGTCCGCGCTGGGCGACGCGGCCCGGCTCGCCCACGGCCACGGGTTCGTGCGTGGCCGGGTCCACGACCTGCGTACGGGAGTTGACGCGGATACGGAAGCCGCGGTCCGGGCCCGAGTCCTCCGTGGCCGTACCGTTGAAACCGGACTCGGAGGAACCGAAGTTGTTCAGGAGCAGGACGTTCGGCATGAGCGCCTGGAACTGCTGCCGTACCGTCTCCGACATGATCGCGCCCGACGAGGAGACGCTGAACATGGACGAGCAGTCCGTGCCCTTCATGGGCCCGTTCAGCGCGTCGATCAGCGGTCGCAGCATCGCGTCGCCCACCAGCGACATGCTGGTGACCTTCTCCTCCTCGATGGTCCGCAGGACCTCCTCGGGCGCGAACTTGCGGTGCAGGACGACCCGTTGGCCGAAGTTGAAGCCGATGAACGCGGTCAGCGTGGACGTGCCGTGCATCAGCGGGGGAGTGGGGAAGAAGGTGATCCCGTCACCGCCGGCCGCCACCCGCTCGGCGAGTTCCTCCGGCTTCTTCACCGGCTCACCGGTGGGCGCGCCGCCGCCCAACCCCGAGAAGAACAGATCCTCCTGACGCCACATCACGCCCTTGGGCATGCCGGTCGTACCGCCGGTGTAGATGATGAACTGGTCGTCGGGCGAGCGCGGCGGGAATCCGCGTTCGGGGGAACCGGCGGCCTGGGCCTGCGTGAAGTCCACGGCGGGCACCTCGGGCGCGTCCGGCGCCGGGGTCCCCACCCGCACCAGGTGCCGCAGCATCTCCGCCCGCGGCAGCGCCCCCGCCACCCGCCCGGTGAACTCCGCCTCGAAGACCAGGGCCACCAGATCCGCGTCCCGGTAGAGGTAGACCAACTCGTCCTCTACGTAGCGGTAGTTGACGTTGACCGGCACGATCCGGGCCTTGAGGCAGCCCAGCGCCGTCTGCAGGTACTCGACGCCGTTGTAGAGATGGAGCCCGACGTGCTCGCCGGGTTGGATTCCGCTGTCGAGCAGATGGTGCCCGATACGGTTCGCGGCCGCGTCCAGCTCCGCGTATGTGAGGCGGCGCTCCGCGCCGGTGCCGGGGATGTCGAGGTACACGAGCGCCTCACGGCCCGGGACCACGTCGACGACCGACTCGAACAGGTCGGCAAGGTTGTACTCCACCGCTCCTCCTGACCTCGCTCCCCATCGGTTGCCGGTCATCAGAGCAAAGGGCGGCACAACTGTGAAGGGTTCGCGCGGAAGAAATCTGACTGCCTGTCAGAAAACTCTTGAACTGGTCCGGCGCCTACTGCAACCTGTTCTCGTTCCTTCAGACGGGAGACGGCGATGGGTGGGACGGAACACCTCACCGTGCAGCGCGAAGGCGCCACACTGGTGCTCACGCTCAACAGGCCGGAGGCCAGGAACGCGCTCTCGCTGCCGATGCTGGTCGGCCTGTACGACGGTTGGATCGAGGCCGGCGAGGACGACGCGATCCGCTCGATCGTGCTCACCGGCGCGGGCGGTGCCTTCTGCGCGGGCATGGACCTCAAGGCACTGGCGGGCGACAAGGGGATGGCGGGACAGCAGTACCGGGACCGGCTCAAGGCCGACCCCGATCTGCACTGGAAGGCGATGCTCCGCCACCACCGCCCGCGCAAGCCCGTGATCGCCGCCGTCGAGGGGTACTGCGTCGCGGGCGGCACGGAGATCATCCAGGGCACCGACATCCGGGTCGCGGGAGAGTCCGCGACGTTCGGCCTCTTCGAGGTCAAACGCGGGCTGTTCCCGATCGGCGGCTCGACCGTCCGGCTGCAACGGCAGATCCCGCGCACCCACGCCCTGGAGATGCTGCTCACCGGCCGCCCGTACAGCGCCCGTGAGGCCGGCGACATCGGGCTCGTCGGCCACGTCGTCCCCGACGGCACGGCCCTGACCAAGGCCCTGGAGATCGCCGAGCGCATCAACGCGTGCGGGCCGCTGGCGGTCGAGGCCGTCAAGGCATCCGTGTACGAGACGGCCGAGCTGACCGAGACCGAGGGGCTCGCCGCCGAACTCAAACGGGGGTGGCCGATCTTCGACACGGCCGATGCGAAGGAGGGGGCCCGGGCGTTCGCGGAGAAACGGGCGCCGGTGTTCCGACGTGAGTGACCGGCCCGGCACCCGCCACGCCCGCCCGCGCGGAGAGCCCGGTGCACCGGGCGGTTCGCCGGGTCGCCGCGACCACGGTCCGGTGCGGGCGTCGGCTCAGCGGTTGCCGGGACCGGGGTCCGCGGCCTGCCGCTCGCGGAGTGTCATGCCGTGCCCGGCGCAGCAGGTGGTTCGCCGGTCGCTGGGGTCACTGTGGGGAGCGGTCTGTGGTTCAGCGGTCGCCGCGATCGGGTGCGTGGTCCCGCCTGCCCGCAGAGTGCCACGACCGTGCCCGGCGTGCCGGATGGCCCGTTGGCGTCGGGATCACGGTGTGGTGCAGTGGGCGCTCAGCGGTTGCCACGCCCGAGCCCTTCAGCGCCGCCCACTGGACGGCGGGTGCTCCCCCGCCGGGCGGCCCCACCGGCTCAGCGGTTGCCGTGCCCCGGCTCCGCCCCACGACCGTCCGCCGAGTCGTACGGCGACCCGGCCCCGCCGCGTCGTCCCCCTTCCCTCCCGAGGAGTCCCCGTGCCTGCCATCCTCAAGGCCCCCCTCGTCGTCGAGTTCCCCTTCACCCGCTCGCTGGGCCCCGTACAGAGCGCCTTCCTCACCGGCCTGCGTGAACGCGTCGTCCTCGGGGTGAAGACCAGCGACGGTCGCACCCTCGTGCCACCTGTCGAGTACGACCCGGTCACGGCCGAGGAGATACGCGACCTGGTCGAAGTCGCCCCCACCGGCACTGTCACCACCTGGGCCTGGAACGACGAGCCCCGCCGGGGACAGCCGCTCACCGACCCCTTCGCCTGGGTCCTGGTGCGGCTGGACGGTGCCGACACGGCACTGCTGCACGCCCTCGACGCCCCGGGCCCCGACGCCGTACGCACGGGCATGCGCGTCCGCGTCCGCTGGGCGGCGACACGCTCCGGCGCCATCACGGACATCGCCTGCTTCGAGCCGTACGAAGGTGAAGAAGGCGAGGAAGGTGAAGACGCACCCCGACTCACGGGCCACGACGGGGAGTTCGAGGACAAGGTGACCGGCATCGTCGCCCCCGCCCGCCTCGACTACACCTACTCGCCCGGCCGCGCCCAGTCCGGCTACATCAACGCCCTCGCCGAGCAGCGCACGGTCGGCGAACGCTGCCCGTCCTGCCGCAAGGTGTACGTGCCGCCGAGGGGCGCGTGCCCCACGTGCGGGGTGGCCACGGCGGAACAGGTCGAGGTGGGGCCGCGCGGCACGGTCACCACGTACTGCATCGTCAACATCAAGGCCAAGAACCTGGACATCGAAGTGCCGTACGTCTACGCGCACATCGCCCTCGACGGCGCCGACCTCGCCCTGCACGGCCGGATCGGCGGAATCCCCTACGACCAGGTGCGCATGGGCCTGCGGGTCGAGCCGGTGTGGACGGAAGGGGCCCGCTACCCCGACCACTACCGGCCCACCGGCGAACCCGACGCGGACTACGAGACGTACAAGGAGCTGGTGTAGATGCCGAGCGACCCGCGGCGCGACATGCCCGTCCGGGACATCGCCGTGGTCGCCTTCGGGCAGACCGGACACCGGCGCACCAGCGACGAGTTCTCCGAGGTGGAGATGCTCATGCCGGTCCTCCACGATGTCCTGGACCGGACCGGCCTGAAGACCGGCGAGGTCGGCTTCACCTGCTCCGGGTCCAGCGACTACCTCGCGGGCCGCGCCTTCTCCTTCACCCTCGCCCTCGACGGGGTGGGCGCCTGGCCGCCGATCTCCGAGTCGCACGTGGAGATGGACGGGGCGTGGGCGCTGTACGAGGCGTGGACGAAGCTGCTCACCGGGGATGCCGACACCGCGCTCGTGTACGCGTACGGCAAGTCGTCCCCCGGTTCCGTACGGGACGTCCTGACCCGCCAGCTGGACCCGTACTACGTGGCGCCCCTGTGGCCCGACTCGGTGGCGCTGGCCGCGCTCCAGGCGCAGGCGCTCATCGACGCGGGCGAGACGGACGAACCCGCGCTGGCGGCGGTGGGAGCCCGGAGCCGTGCGGCAGCCATGACCAACTCCCGTGCGCAGCTGCGGGGTTCGGTGGCGCAGGGGGACTATGTCGTACGGCCCCTCCGTACCGGCGACTGCCCGCCCGTCGGCGACGGGGCGGCCGCCGTGGTCCTCGCGGCGGGGGAGCGGGCGCGTGAGCTGTGCGAGCGGCCCGCGTGGATACGGGGCATCGACCACCGCATCGAGGCGCACGGCCTCGGCGTACGGGATCTGAGCGACTCGCCGTCCACCCGCCTGGCCGCCGAGCGGGCCGGAGCCTTCGAACGGCCCGTCGACACCGCCGAGTTGCACGCGCCGTTCAGCTCGCAGGAGGTCGTCCTGCGCAAGGCGCTGCGGCTCGACGACAGCGTGAACGTCAACCCGTCCGGGGGAGCCCTCGCCGCCAACCCGATCATGGCCGCCGGGCTCATCCGCATCGGCGAGGCGGCGACTCGCATCCACCGGGGCGAGTCCGACCGTGCGCTGGCCCACGCCACGTCGGGGCCCTGCCTGCAACAGAACCTCGTGGCCGTACTGGAAGGAGACCCGCGATGAGTTCCGCGATGAGTCCCACGATGAGTTCCTCGATGAGCAAGGAGCCCGTGGCCGTCGTAGGGATCGGCCAGACCAGGCATGTCGCGGCGCGACGGGACGTGTCGATCGCCGGGCTGGTGCGCGAGGCCGCGGGGCGGGCCCTGGAGGACGCCGAGTTGACGTGGGCCGACATCGACGCCGTCGTCATCGGCAAGGCGCCCGACTTCTTCGAGGGCGTCATGATGCCCGAGCTGTACCTCGCCGACGCGCTCGGTGCCGTGGGCAAGCCCATGCTGCGCGTGCACACGGCGGGCTCGGTCGGCGGCTCGACCGCGCTCGTCGCCGCGAACCTGGTCGCGGCCCGCGTCCACGGCACGGTGCTCACCCTCGCCTTCGAGAAGCAGTCCGAGTCGAACGCCATGTGGGGCCTGTCCCTGCCGATCCCGTTCCAGCAGCCGCTGCTCGCGGGCGCGGGCGGCTTCTTCGCGCCGCACGTACGCGCGTACATGCGGCGCAGCGGTGCCCCCGACACGGTCGGCTCGCTGGTCGCGTACAAGGACCGGCGCAACGCGCTGAAGAACCCGTACGCCCACCTGCACGAACACGACATCACGCTGGAGAAGGTCCAGGCCTCGCCGATGCTGTGGGACCCGATCCGCTACTCGGAGACCTGCCCCTCCTCGGACGGCGCCTGCGCGATGGTGCTCACCGACCGCGCGGGAGCGGCCCGTTCACCGCGGCCGCCCGCCTGGATGCACGGGGGCGCGATGCGCAGTGAGCCCACGCTCTTCGCGGGCAAGGACTTCGTGTCGCCGCGGGCCGGCCAGGACTGCGCGGCCGACGTCTACCGGCAGGCGGGCATCGCGGACCCGCGCCGGGAGATCGACGCGGTCGAGATGTATGTGCCGTTCTCCTGGTACGAGCCGATGTGGCTGGAAAACCTGGGCTTCGCCGCCGAGGGCGAGGGCTGGAAGCTCACCGAGTCCGGGGTGACCGAGCTGGACGGGGACCTGCCCGTCAACATGTCGGGCGGTGTGCTGTCCACCAACCCGATCGGCGCCTCCGGCATGATCCGCTTCGCGGAGGCGGCCCTTCAGGTGCGCGGCCAGGCGGGAGAACACCAGGTGGCGGGCGCCCGAAGGGTGCTCGGGCACGCCTACGGCGGCGGATCGCAGTTCTTCTCGATGTGGCTGGTGGGCGCCGAGCCGCCCGCCTGATGAACCTCCCCCTCACGTGGCCTGTTGGCGACGGAGACCGATCGCTAGTCTGGCGGCGGACGACGAACCGGGAGGAGCACGGACGTGGCCGAGAGCACCATGGAGCAGCACCCGCTCGCAGGCTGGGAGAAGCCGGATCTGGACCTGAGCAACGCCGAGTGGCAGTCCAGCAGCCGAGGGCGGGGAGACGTCCAGATCGCCTTTGTCGAGGGCTTCATCGCGATGCGCAACAGCGGCCGGCCGGAGAGCCCTTCCCTGATCTTCACCCCCGCGGAGTGGGGCGCCTTCGTGTCCGGGGCACGTGAAGGGGAGTTCGATCTGACCTGAGGCGCGGCTCGCCGCTCCTGGGAACGGCGTTCGCCTGCCGGGGGCGGCCCATGAGCCGGGCCGGCCCCCGGGGCGATCAGGCCCGGGCGTGCCGGAGACTGACCTCACACGGCTCGTGGAACTCCGACATCGACAGCACCGTCCTCGGCGTACGCAGCCCGTCGTGCCGCTCGAACAGGGTTCGCGCCACGTCGAAGGACACGTCGCCGGAGACCACCGGCGAGGCCTCGTCGTACACGGCACGGATCAGGTCCGTCATCTCGGCGTCGCTGTCGGCTCCCGTGCCCCAGATGTCCCACAGCAGCGTCTCGACCTTGTTCAGCGCCGCGAGGTCGAGACGGACGTTGCCCGCGACGAAGAACTCCCCGAACAGGGGTCCCTCCTCCGGCGGGTGGAGGCCGAAGGTCTTCGCGTCCGCCTCGCCCGCCCGGATGGCCCGCCATGCCTCGCCCGCGACGAGGAAGCGGTCGCGCGGGACGTCCATCGGGTCGAAGTCCACCTGCCACCCGTCCCTGACGTCGGGGTCGGTGAGCTGCGGATCCGCGAGCAGCCAGCCGCGCCCCTCGTCCCAGTACTCGGTGACCACATGATCGCAGTGGAAACCGTTCGTGCCGAAGTAGTCGGCGAAGCCGGAGCGGATGCGGGCGGGGATACCCACGTGGCGCAGGAACGAGCAGTGCAGCAGCGCGAAGTCGCGACAGACACCGACGAAACGGTCCCCTGCCTCGCGCCGCCGCGTGAGCGGCGCGTCGTTCCGCTCGACGACGATCCGCAGGATGCCGTCGACGTAGCGCGTCTCGGCGTCGTTGTGCAGACGGTCCTGAGGGATGGCGTAGCGGTACAACTCGCCCTCCCCTCGATGGATCGTCAGATCACGGGCCACACATGCCAGTTGAGCCGGATCATTCGGCAGATCGGCGTACAGCGGGGCGAGATCGCCGGGATCGGAGAACACGCTCTGCTCGGTGTAGAAGGCCGCGACGTCCGGCGCGAGGTGTGCGGATGACATGAGTGAACCCCCTGCAGGCATCGGCCACATGTTCGATTACTGGGCCGGTGCGCCTCACCGTGCCAAAATTCCCCCGGAATTGTCCAGAATCCTGTCCGGCCGAGGGCGGGGAAGGAGTCTCGCCGCTCCTGAGGGCCTTCGCTTGCCCTAATGGATGCAGTCGCGCCTATCATTAGCCTCATGCAGGACACGATCAGCCCGGACGCCCGCCTCGCCCTGGACCTCGCCCTCACCATCAGGCACGACGGCCACGGGGGAGTCGCCGACGATCTCACCGCACCCGAGGGCCTCACCGCCTGGGTCCGGGCGCACGCCGACACCCTGCCCGGCGCCGACGGCTTCGCCCCCGACGAAACCGTGCTCCTCGCCGTACGCGAACTGCGGGCCGCAGTCCGCGCCCTCTTCGCCCGCGCCGTCCACCCCGGCGAGCCCAGCCCCGCCGACGCCTCCCGGCTGCTGCCCGTACCCCAGGCCCTGGAGCGCCTCAACACGGCCGCCGCGCTGGCCCCGACCGTGCCCGTGCTGCACTGGCCCGAGGGCGCCGACCCGGTCGTGCGCCACCGCACCGAGACCGGCGGCGACCAGTTGGCCGCCACCCTCGCCCGCGCCGCCGTCGCGTTCCTCGCAAGCCCCGACCGGCAACGGCTGCGCGCCTGCCACGCGCCGCGCTGCGTGCGCTACTTCCTCAAGGAGCACCCCCGCCAGGAGTGGTGCAAGCCGTCGTGCGGCAACCGGGCCAGAGTGGCTCGCCACCACGAACGGCACCGGAAAGCGTCCGCTCGGTAACCGCCGAAACGGCCCCTGCCGAACCCCTCCCGGTGTCGCCTGGAGGCCACGGCGCGTGCTCACTGCCCGCGCGGGTCGCCCGCCGTGGCAGGGGGTAGGTATGGGGCGGTACGGCGCACGGAGTCGACGGACGCTTTCCGATCGCGACAGTGAACTCGCCGCGGCCGACGCCATGCGGCGGCTCGCAAGAGGGACTGTTGCGGCTCCTCCGCGTGGGCGCGAACAGCCACGGACGGCCCGCAGCGGACAAACAACCGTAGCCCCGGCACTCTCGCGGGAGCCTTCGGAACACACGTCACCGAACACTGCCGGGCACGTACCATGGCGGCATGTCCTTCCTCCGCCGCCGCAGCGCCACACCCGCCGGGCCCGACTTCGACGTACTGGCCATGGACCCGGGCGACTGGCCGGGCAATCTCGGCGCGGGCCTGCTGCCCGCCCCCGACGGCAGCTGCCAGGGTGTCTATCTGCGCTACGACCTGTTCGGCGGACGCGGCCCCGCGATGATCATCGGCAATCTGCCGGAGGGCTCCCCGGCCCGCGAGGTCGGCGAGGACGAGATCCCGTTCGAGGTGGCCCAGCTGCTGCTGGCGCTGGGGAACGAGGAGGAGATCACTGTCGTCGGGTCCGAGGACATGCCGGTGATGCAGGGCGACAACCTCCTGATCGTGCGTCGCCTCAAGCTCTCCGAGAGCCGTATCTCCTGCGTGCAGTTCGACCGCAGCGACAACGTTCTGGTGACCATCGCCGCCTGGGACCGGCCCATCACGGACGACCTGTACGCGTTGCTGAAGCCGCTGCCGGCGGAGCTGTTCCAGCAGCCGAGCTGATCCGGCCGGACCGGCCCCGTACCTGAGCGCGGGGCCAGGCTGACTTGTCACGACTCTTGTCGACCAGTCATCGGATCATTACGGTCCGAGGGTATGGCGCATGAGATGTCCCGAAGAGCCACGCTGAAGTCCGCAGTCGGTGGAGCGGGCGGCCTGGCGTTGACGGGCGGCCCCTTCATTTCATCCGGAGCGGCTGCTGATTCCTCCGATGTATCGCCGGTACCGGACCCCTTACAGCTCTGGTACACCAGCCCCGCCGCCGACTGGGAGCGCGAGGCCCTGCCCATCGGCGGCGGAGCCCTCGGCGCCATGGTGTTCGGCACGCTCGCCTCCGAGCGGCTCCAGTTCAACGAGAAGACCCTGTGGACCGGCGGCCCCGGCTCCGCCCAGGGCTACGATCACGGCAACTGGAGTGCACCACGCCCCGGCGCGATCGCCTCCGTCCAGGACGAGATCGACGCCGAGACGACGCTCGACCCCGACTCCGTCGCCGAGCGCCTCGGCCAGCCACGCGCCGGCTACGGCGCCCACCAGACCTTCGGCGACCTCCACCTGGACCTGCCGGGCGCCCCCACCGCGACCCCCGCCTCGTACCGCCGAGCCCTCGACCTCCGCGAGGCCGTGGCGACCGTGACGTACACCCACCAACAGGCGTACCACACACGGGAGTTCTTCGTCTCCCACCCCGACAACGTCATCGTCGGCCGCCTCACCGGAGACGCGGGCGTGACCTTCACCCTGCGCTACACCTCGCCCCGCACCGACTTCACGACCACGGCCGCCGATGACCGGCTCACCGTACGCGGTCGACTCGCCGACAACGGGCTGAGGTTCGAGGCGCAGATCCGCGTCCACCACACGGGCGGCACCCTCACCGCGCACACCGACGGCACGCTCACCGTCACCGACGCCGACAGCGCCTGGTTCGTCCTCGCCGCGGGCACCGACTACGCCGACACCTACCCGGACCACCGGGGCGACGACCCGCACACGGCCGTGACAAGGACCGTCAACTCCGCCTGCGCCCAGGGCTGGTCAAGGCTCCGCGCCCGCCACGTCCGCGACCACCGCGCCCTGTTCGACCGGGTCGCGCTGGACCTCGGCGGTGAGACTCCGGACCTCCCCACGGACCGGCTGCTCGCGGCCTACACGGGCGGGACCACGGCCGCGGACCGGGCGCTCGAAGCCCTCTTCTTCCAGTACGGCCGCTACCTGCTCATCGCCTCCTCCCGCCCCGGCTCGCTCCCCGCGAACCTCCAGGGCGTCTGGAACCACAGCACCAGACCCCCCTGGTCGGCGGACTACCACGTCAACATCAACCTCCAGATGAACTACTGGCCCGCCGAGGCCGCGAACCTCGCCGAGACGACCGCCCCGTACGACCGCTTCGTCGAAGCCCTGCGCGCCCCCGGGCGGCGTACGGCGAAGGAGATGTTCGGCTCACGCGGCTGGGTCGTGCACAACGAGACCAACCCGTACGGCTTCACGGGCGTGCACAACTGGGCGACCGCGTTCTGGTTCCCCGAGGCCGCCGCCTGGGTCACCCAACAGCTTTACGAGCACTACCGGTTCGGCGGCTCCACGGCCTATCTGCGCTCGACCGCGTACCCGGTGCTGAAGGAGGCCGCCGAGTTCTGGCTCGACAACCTGCGCACCGACCCGCGCGACGGCACCCTCGTCGTCACCCCGAGCTACTCACCCGAGCACGGTGACTTCACGGCCGGCGCGGCGATGTCCCAGCAGATCGTGCACGACCTGTTCACCAACACCCTGGAGGCCGCCAGGATCCTCGGCGACACTCCCGCCTTCCGGAAGCAACTGGCCGACGCGCTCGACCGGTTGGACCCCGGCCTGCGCATCGGAGCCTGGGGCCAACTCCAGGAGTGGAAAGCCGACCTGGACGACCCGGACGACCAGCACCGCCACGTCTCCCACCTGTTCGCCCTGCACCCGGGCCGGCAGATCGAACCCGGCAGTGCGTGGGCCGAGGCCGCAAGGGTCTCGCTCACCGCGCGCGGCGACGGCGGCACCGGCTGGTCCAAGGCCTGGAAGATCAACTTCTGGGCACGGCTGCGCGACGGCGACCACTCCCACAAGATGCTCGGCGAACAGCTCAGGTCCTCGACGCTGCCCAACCTCTGGGACACCCATCCGCCGTTCCAGATCGACGGCAACTTCGGCGCCACCGCCGGAATCGTCGAGATGCTCCTCCAGAGCCAGCACGACGTCATCGAGATCCTCCCCGCCCTGCCCACCGCCTGGCCCGACGGCTCGGTCCGCGGCCTGCGCGCCCGCGGCGGCGCCACCGTCGACATCGACTGGGCGGACGGCAGGGCCACCCGCGTCGCGCTCTCCGCCGCACGGACCAGCGAACTTGCCGTACGAAGCGACCTGTTGGAGGGGGACGAGCTGACGTTCAAGGCGGTCGCCGGGCGGCGGTACGTCTGGGAGGCATCCTGAGGCCTGAGGCCGGTTCAGTGCCGCAGCCCTCGGGCCAGCCCGGCCGCCGCGCCGACGACCGTCGCACCGGTGGCCGCGAGGGCGAGGGACGTGGCCCACCGTCCCGGGGGAGCGGGCCGGGCGCCGGGCGCGACACCGTACGCGCTGCCCGGCGCGCCCGGCAGGGCGGAGGCCAGCAACTCCGCCAGGTGCACGCCCTCGTGACCGCCGCTGTCGAACTCGTGGATCTGCGTACGGCAGCTGAAGCCGTCGGCCAGGACGACCGTCTCCATGTCCGCCTCACGCAGCCGCGGCAGCAGGACACGCTCGGCGCACGCCTCGCTGACCTCCAGATGACCGCGCTCGAAGCCGAAGTTGCCGGCCAGCCCGCAGCACCCGGACTCCAGATGCTCGGCGTCGACTCCGGCGCGCCGCAACAGTTCCTCGTCGGCCGCCCAGCCCATGATCGCGTGCTGGTGGCAGTGGACCTGGGCCAGAGCCTTCGCCTGCCGTTCCGGCACCTGGGGCGGCGTGTACCCGGGGCTGTGTTCGGTGAGCAGCTCGGCGAGCGTCACCGTCTGCGCGCGCAGACGCCGCACGTCACGGTCGCCGGGGAACAGCTCACCGGCGTCGGACCGGAACACCGCCGTGCAGCTCGGCTCCAGACCGACCACCAGGCCACCGGCGCGGACATGGTCGGCCAGGTGGCGGACCGTGCGCGTCAACACCCGCTTGGCAGCGGGCAGTTGACCGGTGGAGATCCAGGTCAGGCCACAGCACAGGGGCTCGGCGGGCAGCACGACACGCCACCCCGCGTCCTCCATCACCCGCACCGCCGCCCGGCCGATGTGCGGGTGGAAGACATGGGTGAAGGTGTCCGGCCACAACAGAACCGTGCCGCGCGCCCCGTCGCCGTACGGCTCATGCCGGGCGAACCACCGCTGGAGCGTCTCGTCGGCGAACAGCGGCACCTCCCGGTCCTCGACCCCCGCGACGGCCACGGCGGCCCGGGACAACAGGGGAGCGTGGGTGAACGCGTTGACGACCGGGCCGAGCCGCAGCCGGCCCACGGCCTGGGCGACGGCAGGCAGCCGGCCCATCGACAGATGGGAGCGCGGCCGTCGCCACGGCCGGCCCTCGAAGTGATGGGCCAGGAACTCCGCCTTGTACGTGGCCATGTCCACATGGGCCGGACAGTCCGTCTCGCAGCCCTTGCACGCCAGGCACAGATCCAGCGCGTCCCGCACCGCCCGCGAGCGCCAGCCGCCTTGGACCGCGCTGTCGCCGTGCCCGTCGAGCATCTCGAACAGCAGCCGCGCCCGGCCCCGCGTCGAGTGCTCCTCCTCGGAAGTGACCTGGTACGACGGGCACATCACCTGGCCACCCTCGTTGGTGTACTGCCGGCACTTGCCCACACCGACACACCGGTTGGCCGCCTGAGCGAAGGACCCGCCGTCGTCCGGGTACCGGAAGTGCACGTCCTGCGGGTCGTACGGGGCCCAGCCGGCGCCGAGCCGCAGATGCTCGTCCAGCCGGTACGGCGCCACGACCTTCCCTGGGTTCATCCGGTTCAGCGGGTCGAAGGCCGCCTTGAGCCGCCCGAACGCCTCGACCAGCTCGGCGCCGAACATCCGCGACAGCAGCTCGCCCCGGCTCTGCCCGTCCCCGTGCTCCCCGGAGAAGGAACCGCCGAACCCGGCCACCAGGTCGGCCGCCCGCTCCATGAAGCGGCGGTAGGCCGCCACCCCGTCGGCGCTGTACAGATCGAAGGGGATCCGCGTGTGCACACAGCCCTGCCCGAAGTGGCCGTACAGGCTCGGCCCGGTGTCGCTCTGGTAGCCGAACTCCTCGTACAGTCCGCGCAGTTGCCGCAGATAATCGCCCAGCCGCTCGGTCGGCACCGCCGAGTCCTCCCAGCCCTCGAAGGTGTCGGGCCGGTGCGGGACGTGCGCGGTGGCGCCGAGACCCGCCTCCCTGACCTGCCACAGTTCCTCCTCGCGGGCCGGGTCGTCGAGGAAGGCCACTTGTGGGTCACGTTCGCTTCGGTGGAGGTCGCCGAGCATGCGGTGGGCCTGCGCGTCGGCCTCTTCGACGGTCTCGCCGCCGAACTGCACCATCAGGAAGGCCCGCCCCTCGGGCAGTTCGGTGATGGCCTTCGGGTTGAGGTTCTTGAGCTGCTCGTCGTGGATCAGCCGGGAGTCGACCCCCTCCAGCGCCATCGGCTCGTGCGGCAGGATGCCCGGTACGGCGTCCGCGGCCTTGTCGATATCCGGGAACCTGAGGACGACCAGCGCCCGTTCCTTGACCACGGGTACGAGTTCCAGCTCGGCCCGCACCACGGTGACCAGGGTCGACTCGCTGCCCACCAGCAGTCCCGCGACATCGAAGCCGTGCTCGGGCAGCAGGGAGTCGAGGTTGTAGCCCGACACCCGGCGCGGGATGTCCGGGTAGCGGCGGCGGATCTCCTCCGCGTACGTGTCGCGGAGGACGCGCAACCGCCGGTACAGGGCGGCCCTCAGATCGCCGTGCCGCTCGATCTCGGCGTACTCCTGATCGCTCGTCTCGCCGCACCAGAACCGGGTGCCGTCGTAGAGCAGCACTTCCAGGCGGGCGATGTTGTCGACGACCTTGCCGGTCTGCTGGGCCGTGGCGCCGCACGCGTTGTTGCCGATCATGCCGCCGATCGTGCAGTTCATATGGGTGGCGGGCTCCGGGCCGTAGCGCAGGCCGGCCGAGCGGAGCCTGCGGGGCGCGCCGAGGTCGAGGGGCTGAGCACGGTCGGCCCCTCGACCTCGGCTGAGGCGCCCCGGAGGCGGAGCGCAAGAGACACGCGCGAGGTGCTGGTTGAGTTCGTCCAGTACGATGCCCGGCTGGACGACACAGGTGCGGGCGTCCAGGTCCACGGACTCCAGCCGGGTGCAGTACTTCGACCAGTCGATCACCACCGCCGTATTGGTGCACTGGCCCGCCAGGCTGGTCCCGCCACCTCGGGACAGCACCGGAGCGTCGTGCTCCCGGGCCACCGCCACCGCTTCGACGGCCGCCTCAGGTGTGCGGGGGAGGACCACGCCGATCGGGGTCTGCCGGAAGTTCGAGGCGTCGGTGGAGTACGCGGCCCGGCTCCCCGCGTCGAAGCGGACCTCACCGTCGACCCGCTCCCGCAACGCGGCCTCCAGCGGCCCCGGCACCGTGGGATCGGTCAGGCCGTACGCACCCATGAGTCCTCCTCGCGCGATGACGTGCCGTAGGACCTCGCCGAGTACCCCGGCACCCCTCCGTCACCCGTGCGTAGTGAGCGCCGGGATGGTGCCACCGGCGAGGACGGCCTCCCGTTGCCGGTCCGAGAGGTGGTGGTGGAGGCGGTAGGTCTCGGTGCGGGTGGTGTTGCGCACGGTGAGGGACGCCGGTGCCCCGGGTGCCAGGGCTTCGCGCAGACCGTCCACATGCAGCCGGTCACCCGGCCGGATGCGGTCGTGGTCGGCCGGGTCGTCGAACTCCAGGGCGAGAACACCGAAGTTGGCGAGGTTCTGCTCGTGGATGCGCGCGTAGGAGGCGGCGAGGACGGCGCGCAGCCCGAGGTGGCGCAGGGTGATCGCGGCGTGTTCGCGGGAGGAGCCCTGGCCCCAGTTCTCCCCGGCGACGATGACGTGTCCGCCGCGCTCGCGCAGCTTGGCGGCGCGCCGCGGGTACTCGGCATCGAGCCGGGTGAGGGTGAACTCGGCGAGCTTGGGGATGTTGGAGCGGTACGGCAGGGCCTTGGCGCCGGCCGGGGAGATCTCGTCGGTGGAGACATGGTCGCCCGCGGTGAGCAGGACCGGGGCGTCGAGGGTGTCGGGCAGCGGGTCGAGGTCCGGCAGGCCGGAGATGTTGGGGCCGCGTTCCAGCCGTACCCGGGAGGCCTCGGCGGGCGGCGGCGGGGGCTCCAGCATGGTGGCGTTGACCGTGGCCCGCTCGGGCAGGTTCAGGCTCGGATACGGCACGCCGCGGTCGGTGGCCCAGTCGCGCGGGTCGGTGATGGTCCCGGTGAGCGCGGAGGCGGCCGCGGTCTCCGGCGAGCACAGCCAGACCGCGTCGTCCTCGGTGCCGGAACGGCCGGGGAAGTTGCGTGGGAAGGTGCGCAGCGAGTTGCGTCCGGCGGCGGGTGCCTGGCCCATGCCGATGCACCCCAGGCAGCCCGCCTGGTGCAGCCGCGCCCCGGCCGCCAGCAGCTCGAAGGTCGCCCCGGTGCGGGTGAGGTCCTGCAGGATCTCCCGCGAGGTGGGGTTGACGTCGAAGCTCACGCTCGGGGAGGTCTGACGGCCGCTGACCATGGCCGCGGCGATGGCGAAGTCACGCAGCCCCGGATTGGCCGAGGAACCGATGACCGCCTGCCCGATCGGCTCGCCCGCCACCTCGCGCACGGGTACGACATTGCCCGGCGAGGTCGGCTTGGCGATCAGCGGCTGCAGGGCGGAGAGGTCGATCTCCTCCTCCAGGTCGTAGCGGGCGTCCGGCTCGGCGTGGATGCCGGTGAAGTCGTCCTCGCGGCCCTCGGTGCGCAGGAAGTCGCGTACGGCGGCGTCGGCGGGGAAGACGGAGGTGGTGGCGCCGAGTTCGGCCCCCATGTTGGCGATGACGTGCCGGTCCATCGCGGTCAGGCGGTCCAGCCCCGGGCCGTGGTACTCCAGCACCCGTCCCACCGCGCCCTTCACCCCGTGACGGCGCAGCAGCTCCAGGATCACGTCCTTGGCGCTGACCCATTCGGGCAGACCGCCGGTCAACCGGATGCCCCACACCTTGGGCATCCGCACGTACAACGGCTGACCCGCCATGGCGAGGGCCACCTCCAGCCCTCCGACCCCGATGGCCAGCATTCCCAGCGAACCGGCGGCACAGGTGTGCGAGTCGGAACCGGCCAGGCTCTTGCCAGGAATACCGAAGCGCTGCATGTGCGTGGGATGCGAGACTCCGTTGCCGGGCTTGGAGTACCAGACTCCGTAACGCCGGGCGGCCGACCGAAGGAAGGCGTGGTCCTCGGCATTGCGCTCGTCCGCCTGGAGCAGATTGTGGTCGACGTACTGCACGCTGATCTCGGTGCGTACCCGGTCCGGGCCCAGCGACTCCAGCTCCTGCATCACCAGCGTGCCGGTGGCGTCCTGGGTGAGCGTCTGATCGATCCGCAGGCCGATCTCCTCCCCGGGCACCATGCGCCCTTCCACCAGATGCTCCTCGATGAGCCGGTGCGCCACTGTGCCGCCAGAGCCCCGCCGCTGCGTGGTCATCTCCCACCGACCTCCTCACCGTCCTCGCACGAAACCGTTCTCGTACGAGTCTCCGTCCCGCGTACCCGCTCCCGCGCACCTTGCACGGATTACTACCCGAAGACATACAGGCATCAAATACCGGGCCTGGAATGAACGGTTTACGGGTGTGGCGCATTTCCTTCTTGGGGCGCATACGGCTACGGCCTGCCTTCGCTTTCTGAATGCGCGGAATTCGGTTCCGAGGAGGAAATGAATGAAACCGAGACAGTTGAATTCCACTCGAATTCGGGCCGTGGTCGTCGGTATGACCTGGCGGCCGCGACCGCCCTGACCGCCCCGACCGGCGCCCAGGCCAGTGAGGCCGTACCGGCGGTGAGCAAGGCCGATCTCGCGCACGCCGCGGTGAACTGCCCGAGCCGGTATGTGTGCTTCTGGACCGGGCCGAACTTCACGGGCTCCAAGTGCCAGTGGGACGTCGCCGACCCCGACTGGCGGGGCGGATCCATCCGCTGTTCCTGGTCGGCGACCCGCAACGTCAAGTCGGTGTTCAACGCCGGCACGTCGAGCGCCACCGGCGTGGCCTGCTACAGCGGCGCCAACTATGTGAACCGGAAGGGCTGCACCCGCCAGCAGCACGGCGGCAACCTCGCCGGCACGTACAAACTCCGTTCCCACCGCTGGATCTCCGGATCCTGCGGCTGAGGCACCTATTTGGAATTCGGCTGTCACGGCAGCTGTAAGTCTTGATCGTTGACGTGTCTGTGCAGGTCAGGGGTGGCGCGGGCATGGGAACGGCCACCGCGATCATGGTCGTTTGTG
>NZ_JBSFUU010000089.1:0-38795 GCF_053591955.1 Streptomyces sp. NPDC002845
ACGAACGCTTCCTTCGTACTCACCCGAGAGACTCACTCTCGCGGCTTTCCTCCGGGCGCTTCCCTCCGGTCTTGCGTTTCCGACTCTATCAGATCCGCTTTCCGATCCGATTCCCTGTCGACGGGATTTGCCTTTCGGCTGTCTTTTGGCCTCGCGGCCTCTCGACATTCACTACGTTAGCCGATTCCCTCGGCAACTCATAATCGAGTCTCGCGAGATTGAATTACGGCATGCCGAATTCGCCCCCGCTGAGGGGATGTCGTAGGTAGTGGGTTGGCCGCTTCCGGCTGCTGGCTGATCGCCGTACCCGGTTCAAGCGGCTCGGGCTACGTTACGGATCCACCAGGGGCGAGTCAAGTTCGGCGACGGCGGGGGACGTGGGCCCGATAGGGGCTCACCGTCGGGTCGTTGGCGATCCAGAAGCGCCAGGGGTGGACGCCTCCGTCACCGGCGACGCCGGTGCGGGGTCCGTTGCGTACCTGGTCCGGGGCGACCGGCGTACCTGTGAGGAGGGCGAAGGGGCTCTCCGGGCCGGCGCACGCGTCGGCCCCGTCCAGGGAGCGGTCCACGCCGAGGGCGGTGGCCAGGCGGGCAGGGCCTTTGGCCAGTTCCTTGTCGTTTCGGGCCGAGATTCGACGTTTACGGGCGAGCTCGGCGCCCTCGACCACCTCGCCGGCGCGCAGCAGGACCGCGCTCGCCCGGCCCTCCGGACCGCACACCAGGTTCATGCAGTGCCACATGCCGTAGGTGAAGTAGACGTACACATGGCCGGGCGGACCGAACATCACGTCATTGCGGGTGGTGCGGCCGCGATAGGCGTGCGAGCCGGGGTCGTTCGGGCCGTCGTAGGCCTCGACCTCTGTCAGGCGGAGTGCGATCGGACCGTCCTCGGTGGTGTGCACGAGGATGCGGCCCAAGAGGTCCGGTGCGACGTCCAGTACGGGGCGGTCGAAGAACTCCCGGGCGAGGGGCGTACGGTCGGGGCTCGCGATCATGGCGTCCGAGCGTAGTCCAGACGGGTGTGTGCCGATGGGTGGTCAGGTGACGTCCTGCTTGGAAGGGTGAGGGCGCGGAACCGGTCGCGGTTGAATCGCGTTTCTAAGGATCAAGGATCCACACGGCAGAACACCGGCAGAACTACGGCCGGACAGAAGACAGGCCTTGCCTGAGGAGGAAGACACATGGGGTTCAAGCGGCTGCTCGCGAGCCTGGGGGCCGGCGGTGCTTCCGTCGAGACGGTGCTGACCGAGGTCAACGTCGTTCCGGGCGGCGTCGTGCAGGGGGAGGTACGGATCCAGGGCGGTTCCGTGAACCAGCAGATCGAGGGGCTGTCGGTCGGGCTGCAGGCCAAGGTCGAGGTCGAGGGACACGACGACCAGGAGTACAAGCAGAACATCGAGTTCACGAAGGTGCAGCTCGGCGGCGCCTTCGAACTGCAGGCCGAGGCGGTCCACGCGGTGCCGTTCGGTCTGGAGATCCCGTGGGAGACGCCGGTCACGATGATCGACGGTCAGGCCCTGCGCGGGATGAACGTCGGTGTGACGACCGAGCTGGCGATCGCGCGTGCCGTGGACTCCGGTGACCTGGACCCGGTCAATGTGCACCCGCTGCCGGCGCAGCAGGCGATCCTGGACGCCTTCATCCAGCTGGGCTTCCGCTTCAAGAACGCGGACCTGGAGCGCGGTCAGATCCGGGGGACGCGGCAGAAGCTGCCGTTCTACCAGGAGATCGAGTTCTTCCCGCCGCAGCAGTACCGCGGGCTGAACCAGGTCGAGTTGAGCTTCGTCGCGGACGAGCACGAGATGGACGTCGTGCTGGAGATGGACAAGAAGCCGGGTCTGTTCAGCGAGGGCAGCGACACGTTCCGTTCCTTCAAGGTGGGGCTGAACGACTACCAGGGCACGGACTGGGCGGCGTACCTCAACCAGTGGCTGTCGGAGGTCGGCAGCAAGCGCAACTGGTTCTAGGCTCGGGAACGCAGGATTCCACACGTTCAGGAACCGACCAGGAGGTACCGAGGTGACCGAGGTCAAGAGGCCGCCGCTTCCGCATGATTTCCATCCGGTCGTGCCGTCGTTCACGGTCACGAGCGAGGACGTCGAGCCGGGTGCGACGCTCAAGGACGCTCAGGTCCACGCGGCGGGGAACACCTCGCCGCAGTTGCGCTGGGAGGGTTTTCCTCCGGAGACCAAGAGTTTCGCCGTGACGTGCTACGACCCGGACGCCCCGACGGGCAGTGGCTTCTGGCACTGGGTCGTGTTCGACATCCCGGTCTCGGTGACGGAGTTGCCGGCGGGTGCGGGCACGGGGAAGTTCGAAGGGCTGCCCGAGGGTGCTGTCCAGGCGCGCAACGACTACGGGACGAAGGACTTCGGCGGTGCCGCGCCGCCTCCGGGGGACCCTGCCCACCGTTATGTGTTCACGGTGTATGCCGTGGACCAGGAGAAGCTGGGTCCGGACTCGGATGCCTCGCCGGCCGTGGTGGGCTTCAACCTGCGTTTCCACACGCTGGCGCGCGCCCAGCTCATCGGTGAGTACGCGGCGGTCGCCGAGGGCTGACGAGAAGATCCACGAAGGCTGACGTTCATTGAGCGTTTGCCCGCCTCTGGTCTTGGAATTGATCAGAGGCGGGCATTTTTTATTGCGTTGTCCATCTCGGCGTGCCCGGCCAGAGTTGATCCAAGCCCGCCACGGGGTGGGCCGGTGCACACAGGAGGTGGGCTGCGATGCGGGACACGCTGGTACTGAACGCGAGCTTCGAGCCGCTGTCGACGGTCACGCTGAACCGCGCCGTCGTGCTGGTGCTGCAGGACAAGGCCGTCGTGGAGCAGGCCCACCCCGAACTGCGCATGCGCGGAGCCGCGGTCGACATACCGGCGCCCCGGGTGATCAGACTCTGCAGGTATGTACGGGTGCCTTTCCGAAGACGAGCTCCGTGGTCGCGTCGGGGTGTGCTGGTACGGGACCGGCACAGGTGCGCGTACTGCGGCAGGCGGGCGACGACCGTGGACCATGTGGTGCCGCGGTCGCGGGGTGGGCAGGACACCTGGCTGAACACGGTGGCCTCGTGTGCGGAGGACAACCACCGCAAGGCGGACCGGACTCCGGAGCAGGCGGGCATGCCGCTGCTGCGGCAGCCTTTCGAGCCGACGCCCGCGGACGCGATGCTGCTGGCGCTCGGCCAGGACGACTTCGACTTGCTGCCGGGCTGGCTGGCGCAGTCGGCTGCTTAGGCCCCGCGGGGAGAGTACGACGATGGGGCCGCCTCCGTGGAGGAGGTGGCCCCATCGTCGTACTCGATGCGTGTGTCAGTCGGTGATGGACGGCTTCTCGCGGCGCTCCGTGCCGCTGCCCGAGCCGCCGGAGGGTGTTCCGCCGCCCGGACCGCCGCCCATGCCACCGAAGTTGCCCATGGCGCCGGACAGGCCTTTGAGGGCGTCGCCGATCTCGCTGGGGACGATCCAGAGCTTGTTGGCGTCGCCCTCGGCGATCTTCGGGAGCATCTGGAGGTACTGGTAGGAGAGCAGCTTCTGGTCGGGGTCTCCGGCGTGGATGGCCTCGAAGACCGTACGCACGGCCTGGGCCTCGCCCTCGGCGCGCAGGGCGGCGGCCTTGGCCTCGCCTTCCGCCTTGAGGATCGCGGACTGCTTCTCACCCTCGGCCGTGAGGATCTGCGACTGGCGGATACCTTCGGCGGTGAGGATCGCGGCGCGCTTGTCACGGTCGGCGCGCATCTGCTTCTCCATCGAGTCCTGGATGGAGGTGGGCGGCTCGATGGCCTTGAGCTCGACGCGGTTGACGCGGATGCCCCACTTGCCAGTGGCCTCGTCGAGGACGCCGCGCAGGGCCGCGTTGATCTCCTCGCGGGAGGTCAGGGTCCGCTCCAGGTCCATGCCGCCGATGATGTTGCGGAGCGTGGTGACGGTGAGCTGCTCGATCGCCTGGATGTAGCTGGCGACTTCGTACGTGGCGGCCCGCGCGTCGGTCACCTGGTAGTAGATGACCGTGTCGATGTTGACGACCAGGTTGTCCTGGGTGATCACCGGCTGCGGTGGGAACGGCACGACCTGTTCACGCAGGTCGATGCGGTTGCGGATCGAGTCGATGAACGGGACGACGATATTGAGGCCCGCGTTGAGTGTCCGTGTGTAGCGGCCGAAGCGCTCGACAATGGCGGCGCTGGCCTGTGGGATCACCTGGATGGTCTTGATCAGGGCGATGAAGACCAACACCACCAGAATGATCAGGACGATGACGACCGGTCCCATCGTGGCTCCCCGTACCCTTCTCCGCCTTGGTGCGTTCGGAGGATCTCTTCCGCTTCCGGAGCGATCTTATGCTTGTTGAAGATCTTGCTGGTCGAGTCTGGCAGAACACCGCCTGCCAGGTGGGGCGTTCGGCCGACTTGCGTCATGCGAGGTCACGCGACGGTCACATGACGATCGCCGTGGCCCCCTCGATCTCCACGACGTCCACTTCCTGGCCCACCTCGTAGGCCTGTCCGGTGTCGAGGGCGCGTGCCGACCAGACTTCTCCGGCGAGCTTGATCCGGCCTCCCATGCCGTCGACCCTCTCCAGCACGACGGCCTGTTTGCCCTTCAAGGCGTCCACTCCGGTGGCGTGTTCGGGCCGTTCGGCGCGCTGCCGGGCCGCGATGGGGCGTACGACGGCGATGAGCGCGACCGAGACGATGGTGAAAACCACGACTTGGGCTACCAGGCCGCCGCCCAGTGCCGCGGTAATGGCGCCCGCGACGGCTCCCACGGCGAGCATGCCGAGTTCCGGCATCGCGGTCACGACAAGCGGGATACCGAGCCCGACGGCGGCGACCAGCCACCACACCCATGCGTCGATGTCATCCACGTGGTCAATGGTAGGACCGCGATCGCCCGGCGGACAGAGCGCGCGATCAAGTCGAGTACACCCGGCCCGGATTGGGGAGCCGGGCAGCCCAACTACAGGGACCGGGGGGCCTCTTGGGGCTAGTTGTTTTCGGTTGATTCGAGCTGGTTCCAGTCCGTTCCAGGCGGCTCCAGTCGATTCCCGGAGTAAGTGACTACTCCTGGCTCTCCGGCTCTCAGGACAGCGGCAGGCCCTGAGCGATCCAGCGTTCGCCGGCCTGTTCGACGACGAGCGGGAGGCCGAAGCAGTGGGAGAGGTTGCGCGAGGTGAGCTCCAGCTCCAGCGGGCCTGCGGCGAGCACCTTGCCCTGGCGGATCATGAGGACGTGGGTGAAGCCCGGGGGGATCTCCTCGACGTGGTGCGTGACCATGATCATGGAGGGGGCGACGGGATCGCGGGCGAGGCGGCCGAGGCGGCGTACGAGGTCCTCGCGGCCGCCGAGGTCGAGGCCGGCGGCGGGCTCGTCGAGGAGGAGGAGCTCGGGGTCGGCCATCAGGGCGCGGGCGATGAGGGTGCGCTTGCGCTCGCCCTCGGAGAGGGTGCCGAACTTGCGGTCCAGGTAGTCGCTCATGCCGAGGCGGTCGAGGAAGGCGCGGGCGCGCTGTTCGTCGACCTCCTCGTAGTCCTCGTTCCAGGTGGCCGTCATGCCGTACGCGGCGGTCAGCACGGTCTGCAGGACGGTCTGGCGCTTGGGGAGCTTCTCGGACATGGCGATGCCGGCCATGCCGATGCGCGGGCGCAGTTCGAAGACGTCGACCTTGCCGAGGGTGTCGCCGAGGATGGTGGCGGTGCCGGTGCTGGGGAACAGGTAGCTGGACGCGACGTTCAGGAGGGTCGTTTTTCCGGCGCCGTTCGGGCCGAGGATGACCCAGCGTTCGCCCTCCTTGACCGACCAGGAGACCTGGTCCACCAGAGCCCGGCCCTCGCGGACCACGGATACGTCCTCCAGCTCCAGAACATCGCTCATGAGCGCGCTGTCTCCCCTTGCATGTCGGCCTGTGTCGGCTGTCGGGCCTTGTCTCGGCTGTCGCGTACGCCTGTGGGCGCCGCCCTCGCCTGTGGGCGCGGCCCCCCAACGAAATCTACGCCACCGGCCGGGCGGTCGATCCCATCGGCCGGTCCTTAGGGTGGAGGCATGCTCTCGGAACCACGCTCAGGACGCCTCGCCGCATGGGGAAATGCGCTTTTGGCTGGATTTGTCTCGCCGGATGACGCGGCACTCGCGATCGTCGGCGAGGACGCGGTGCACCGGGTCGAGGGATTGCCCGGGGAGGACGGGTCCGTCGGTCTCACGCTCGCGCTGGGGCGGTTGCGCGCGCTCGGGGTGACCGGGCTGCGGGTGGCGCTGCCCGCGCCGGGGCATCTGCTGGGGCTCAGTGGGCCGCCGGAGTTCAACAAGCGGGCGTTGGAGGCCGAGGAGGCGGTGATCTGCCACGGTGCCGCGCTGGGGCTGGTGCCGGCGGTGTACGAGGCCGGGCCCGAGGGTGATGTACATGTCGAGGTCGTCTGGAGCGCGCTGCCCGTGCGGGAGGCTCCGCCGGCCGATGTGCCGTCGCTCGGTGAGGCCGAGCGGGAGTTGGCGGAGGCGTTGCGGGAGGCGACGGAGGTGTTGTCGCGGTTGGACGTGGCTGCCTCCGGGCCGGTGGCGGAGGCCGCGGTCGACGCGTATCGGGCTCGGGTCGAGCGGGGGCGGGAGGTCTTGGCTCCCGGGTATCCGCCGCGAGCGGTGCGGGTGTTGGAGCTTGCCCAGCGGGTGGGGTTGCTGGTCTCCGTGGCGTACGAGAACGGGCACGGTGGTGCGGTGAGCGCCTCCGAGATGTCCGCGCGGGCGCTCGCGCTGCGGCCGGTGGAGCGGACGGCTCGGCGGGCGCTGGTGGCGGCGTACAACGCGGTGGTGGAGGAGCGGGAGCGGGGGGTGCGCTGAGTGGGAGGGGGTGGGGTGGGTTTGTTCTCGCCCCCGCCGCCCCTACCCGTCCCATCCTCCAGGGGTTCCGCCCCTTCAACGCCACCAAGGGGGCTCTGCCCCGGACCCCGTTTCGGGGGCCGGCCCGGACCCCCGCTCCTCAAACGCCGGAGGGGCTGATTGAGGTACTGGTGTCGGCGGACACTCCAGGGCCCCGCGAAGCCTTCGCTCGCGGGGCCCTGGAGTGTGGAGCTGGCGTCAGTCGTTCACGCCGACGTTGCCGAAGGCGGGGTTCAGGGCGCCGATGAGGTTGCCGGTGATGCCGACGACGTTGACGGGGACGTGGACCGGGACGGAGCCGATGTTGCCGGAGCCCACGCCGGGGGACTTCACGGCGGCGGCCTCGGCCCTCGAGTCGGCGACCGCGGCACCGGCGGACGCGCCCGCGGCGAGACCGGCGGCGGTAACGGCCAAGGCGGTCTTCATGGCGATGTTCATGGGAAGCGTTCCTCCTGCGTGTGTCCGTGTCCGACCCTGCCGCGGGTCGCACGCTGAGCAACGCCCGGAGGACCCGAACGGCACGGGAAGGCGGCCCCGGAGTGCCCGTTCGGGCCAGTCCGCTGATCATGGGATGATCGGCGACACGCCTGACCGGCCCCCAGGGCGGAGACCCAGGAGGCCGGTGGTCACTGGTGATCCCTGGCGGACCTCAGTGGTTGACGCCGAGGTTGCCGAAGGCCGGGTTGAGGATGCCGACGACGTTCACGCTGTTGCCGACCACGTTCACGGGGACGTCGACCGGGACCTGGACGAGGTTGCCCGAGACGACACCCGGCGAGCCCACGGCCTTGCCGCCCGCGTGCGCCCCACCGTCGGTGGCGGACGCGAAACCGGCACCGGCGGCAACCAGGCCACCGGCCACCATCGTGACAGCGGCGGCCTTCTTCAGGTTCTTCACTTCTGAGCCCTTCCTTGGCGATCACTGCGGCACATCGCCGCAGCACGCACTGAAGAACGGCCGGACTCCATGGAGGTTGCGCCATCCGGGGGACATACACCCGACGGTATGAATCTCAGCCCGGAGCGTAACCTTCCGAATTGCCGGTCATACAGTCGTTCATCCTGTCACCCCATGCCGTACCGCCCACAGCGCCGCCTGCGTCCGGTCCGCGAGGTCGAGCTTCATCAGGATGTTGGAGACATGTGTCTTGACGGTCTTCTCGGAGAGGACCAGCGCGCGGGCGATCTCGCGGTTGGAGCGGCCGTCCGCGATGAGGCCGAGCACCTCGCGCTCCCGTTCGGTGAGTGAGCCGCCCCTGCCCTGGCCGGAGTTGGTCTCCTCCTGGGAGAGGAGCGCGCCGGCGACCTCCGGCTGGAGCAGGATGTGCCCGGCGTGCACGGAGCGGATGGCACCGGCGAGCGCGTCGGGGTCCACGTCCTTGTAGACGTACCCGGCGGCGCCCGCGCGCAGGGCCGGGACCACCGTGCGCTGTTCGGTGAAGCTGGTGACGACCAACACGCGCGCGGGGTTGTCGAGTTCGCGGAGCTTGCGCAGCGCCTCGATACCGTCCATGCCCGGCATCTTGACGTCCATGAGGACGATGTCGGGCTTCAACTCCTGGGCGCGGGCGACCCCTTCGGCACCGTCGGAGGCCTCGCCCACGACCTCGATGTCGTCCTGTACCTCCAGGAAGGTGCGCAGGCCACGGCGGACCACCTGGTGGTCGTCGACGAGGAGCACCTTGATTGTGTCAGCCACCGGGGACCTCCATCTCGATCGTGGTGCCCTTGCCGGGCGCCGATTCCACGGTCAGCAGGCCGCCCACGCCGCTCGCGCGGTCGCGCATGGACACCAGGCCCAGGTGGCGTCCCGCGCGGCGTACCGTCTTGGGGTCGAAGCCGCTGCCGTCGTCGATGACGCGCAGGACCACATCGCGGTCGCGGCGCTCCAGGGTCACGTCGACCCGCTCCGCTCCGGAGTGCCGCAGCGCGTTGTGCAGGGCCTCCTGGGCGACGCGGAGCATGGCCTCCTCCTGGGCGGCGGGCAGCGCGCGGACGCCCCGGCCGGCGAAGGTCACGCGCGCGGTGTGGGCGCGGTCGAGGACCTGGATCTGAGTGCGCAGGGTGGCGATCAGACCGTCCTCGTCGAGGGCCGCGGGGCGCAGCTCGACGACGGCGGCGCGCAGTTCGTCCGCGGCCTCGGCGGCGAGGGCGGCCACCTGCTGCAACTCGCCCTTGGCACGCGACGGGTCGCGGTCGACCAGGGTGGCCGCGGCCTGGGCGGTCAGGCGCAGGGAGAACAGTTTCTGGCTGACGGCGTCGTGGAGTTCGTGCGCGAGCCGGGAGCGCTCCTCGGCGATGGTGAGCTCGCGGCTGCGCTCGTAGAGCCTCGCGTTCGTCAGGGCGATCGCGGCGTGCTGGGCGAGGATCGAGAGGAGTTCCTCGTCCTCCGCGGTGAAACCGCAGCTGCCGTCCGGTTCGGGACACGGGGGGTGTGGGGGGTGTCCCCCCACAGGACGCAGCTTGTTGGCCAGGAACAGCGCCCCTATGACCTCGTCGCCGTCGCGGATCGGCAGGCCCAGGAAATCGGACATGTCGGGGTGGGCGCTCGGCCAGCCCTCGAAGCGGGGGTCCTTGCGGACGTCGGCGAGGCGCTCGGGCTGCGCCTCGCGCAGCATCGCGGCGAGGATGCCGTGCTGGCGCGGAAGCGGGCCGATGGCCTTCCACTGCTCGTCGCTGACGCCGTCGACCACGAACTGGGCGAAGCCGCCGTGGTCGTCGGGCACACCGAGGGCAGCGTACTGCGCGTCGAGCAGTTCGCGCGCGGAGGCGACGATCGTCTTGAGGACGTCGCGCACCTCCAGGTGCCTGCTCATGGCCAGCAGCGCGGAACTCACCGCGGCGAGGCCGGACCGGGGTCCTTGACTCATGTCCTCACGGTACCGGCGGGGTGTGACACCGCGGATCGGACCTGTGGCGGCCCTCGCCTGGGCCGCCGGTCCTAGGCCGAAGGGCCCTGGCGGTCTGCGGCCCGCGCACGAGGCGCCGGGGGCGGCCCCGTTCCTACCGTGAAGTCACCCGCCGAGAGCGGTCGAAGACGCCCCGCCGAGAGCGGCGCGGGCGCCCGCCAGGAGCGGCGGTCATGGGACGAGGGGACGGATGTCATGCCGGTAGCGATCATCACGGGGGCTTCGAAGGGGCTCGGGAGGGCGCTCGGCGCGGCCCTGGCGGAACGCGGCTGGGATCTGGTGCTGGACGCCAGAACCGCGGAGGTCCTCCAGGAGACGGCAGTGGCGCTGTCCGCGTACGGGACCCGGGTCGAGGCCCTGCCGGGGGATGTCACGGACGCCGGGCACCGGGCCGGGCTGGTGGCCGTCGCGCGCAAGCTGGGCGGGGTCGATCTGCTGGTGAACAACGCCAGCGCGCTGGGCGCCGAACCGCTCGTACGGCTGGCGGACCTGACGCTGGACGGGCTGCGGCGGGCCCTTGAGGTGAACGTGGTCGCGGCGCTGGGCCTGGTCCAGGAGGCGCTGCCGCTGCTGCGGGTCTCGTCGGCGGGCTCGGTGATCGGCATCAGCTCGGACGCGGCGGCCGAGGCGTACGAGACGTGGGGCGGGTACGGGGCGTCGAAGGCGGCGCTGGACCATCTGTCGGCGGTGCTCGCCGAGGAGGAGCCCGGGCTGCGGGTCTGGGCGGTGGACCCCGGGGACATGGGCACGGACCTGTACGCGGCGGCCGTACCGGACGACGACGATCCGCGGCCCGCGCCGGAGAGCGTCGTTCCGGCCTTCCTGCGGCTGATCGACGAACGCCCGGCCAGTGGCCGCTACAGCGCGCCGTCCCTGGCGGAGGGGCGATGACGTTGCATTTGTCCGCCTCCGGGGCGCCACAGCCTGTGTCGAGTGGCCGATCGGGCTCAGCCCTTCGGGCCTCCGCGCGTTCGGCCTCTCGACACGGGCGCGCCCCTTCGGCGGCAGTGGAGGTGCCGGAGGACCTGTCGGCCCGCGTGCCGGCCGAGCAGCGTGGGCCGGGCCTGGACCGGGACGCGGTGAGGCTGCTGGTCTCGCGGGGCACGGAGGTGTCGCACCACGCGTTCGTGGAGCTGCCCCGGCTGCTGAAGCCCGGTGATCTCCTCATCGTCAACACCTCCCCGACGCTGGCGGCCGCGGTGGACGGGCGGATCGGGCACGCGCGCGTGGTGGTGCATTTCTCCACGCGGGCTGACGACGGTCGGTGGGCCGTGGAGCTGCGCGACCCCGACGGAACGGGCACCACGCGCGCGCGTGCGGGAGGGCCCGCTGGAACGGAGGTGCGGCTGCCCGGGGGCGTACGGCTCGTACTGGAGGAGCCGCTGGCGGCGCACAGCCCGCGTCTGTGGTGGGGGCGGGTGTCGGCTCCGGACGTGCTCGGGCTGCTGCGGGAGCACGGGCGGCCCATCCGTTACTCCTATACGGAGCGGGACCAGCCGCTGTCCGTGTACCAGACGGTGTTCGCGCTGCCGTCGGGCGACGGAGCGGGCAGTGCGGAGATGCCGAGTGCGGCGCGGCCCTTCACCTCGCGGCTGGTGGCGGAGCTGGTGAGCCGGGGTGTGCAGTTCGCGCCGGTCACCCTGCACACCGGGGTGGCCTCGGCGGAGGCGCACGAGCCGCCGTATCCGGAGCGGTTCGCGGTGCCGGAGGCTTCGGCGCGGCTGATCAACGCGGCCAAGGCCAGACAGGAAAGGCGCGAAGCGCTTCCTTGGAAGGGTGGTGGGAGACGGGAGGGCGGGCGGGTCATCGCGGTCGGTACGACGGCGGTGCGGGCCGTGGAGTCGGCGACCGGCTCCGACGGGGTGGTGCGGGCCGAGGACGGCTGGACAGGGCTGGTGGTCACCCCGGAGCGCGGGGTGCGGGTGGTCGACGGGCTGCTGACCGGGCTGCACGAGCCCGAGGCCTCGCATCTGCTGATGCTGGAGGCGATCGCGGGGCCGGCGGCGATCGGCCTCTCGTACGAGGAGGCGCTGCGCGGGCGCTACCTGTGGCACGAGTTCGGGGACGTGCATCTCATCCTGCCGGACGAGAAGCCTCACACAGAGCATTGCGTCAGCAACTGCTGGTGAGACTGGAGCGCGGCCGATGTGAGCCCGCACATAGGACACACATCACGTACGAAGTTCCCTAGGAGATACATAAGGTTCGGGTGAGCGGGACAGACGCTCCAGTCTGTCCCGTTTTGCCCTTCCCGGCTCCACTATCGAGGATCGTACGTCACATCTTTGCCTCTGGATTTTGCGGCCGCTAAGAATGGCAGCCGTCGCTCGGCGCCGCGGTCTTCCACCGCGGCGTTTGTGCTGGAGAACGCAGTGTCCCCCCACCGGCCCATGAGCGACCTCCGCGCTATTCGAAGAGGTCCATCAGTCATGCCCAAGTTCACCTTCGCCACCGGTCATATTCGTGCGCTGAGCAAGACCCACAGGCTGCCGCTCGTCGGTGTGGCCGGCCTCGGTGCCGCCGTACTCGCGCTCTCGCTGGTGCCGGGCAACGGGCAGGCCACGGCCGAGCCGGCCACCGTGCCCGCCTCCGCGGTGGCGTTCAGCCAGGACCACACCAAGACCGTCCAGGCCGGCGTCGCCGAGCAGGTGGCCGACGCGACCGCGAAGGCCAAGGCCGCCGCCGAGGCCAAGAAGAAGGCCGAAGCCGCCGAAGCCAAGAAGAAGGCCGAGGCAGCGGCGAAGAAGAAGGCCGAGCAGGAGCGCGCGAAGAAGGAGGCCGCGAGCCGGTCCGCCGCACGCGCCGAGGCCAAGGCCGTCGCCAAGACCTACCCGAACAACCTCGACGGCTGGATCCGCGAGTCGCTGGACATCATGGCGAAGCACAAGATCCCGGGCACCTACGACGGCCTGTACCGCAACATCATCCGGGAGTCCTCGGGCAACCCGAACGCCATCAACAACTGGGACATCAACGCCCAGAACGGCGTCCCGTCGATCGGTCTGCTGCAGGTCATCAAGCCCACCTTCGACGCTTACCACGTCCCGGGCACGGCCTGGAGCCAGTACGACCCGGTCGCCAACATCACGGCCGCCGCCAACTACGCGGCCGACCGGTACGGGTCGATCGACAACGTCAACGGCCCGTACTGAGGCTCGCGCGGACCTTTGACGCGTACGCCGGACACAGACGCACAGACGTCTGACACGGACGCCTGACGCGTACGCCGGAGGGCGGCACCCCACTCGGGGATGCCGCCCTTCTCGCGTCCGGGAGGGGTTACTTGCGCATGACCTCGGGCTCGTGGCGGCGCAGGAAGCGGGCCACGAGGATGCCGCAGATCACGCCGATCGCGATCAGGGCGGCCATGTCCAGGCCCCAGGCGCCGATCGTGTGCTCCCACAGCGGGTCGGTGTCGCCCGGCGAGTCCGGGTTCGGCCTGAGCACGTTGAAGTCCAGGGTGGTGCCCGCGGCGGCGACCGCCCAGCGCGACGGCATCAGGTACGAGAACTCGTTGACGCCGGGGACGCCGTGCAGGGTGACCAGACAGCCGGTGAAGACCACCTGGATGATCGCGAACATGACCAGCAGCGGCATGGTCTTCTCGGCCGTCTTGACCAGGGCGGAGATGACCAGGCCGAACATCATCGAGGTGAAGCCCAGTGCCATGACGGGCAGGGTGAGTTCGATCCTCGTGTACGCCCCGAGGATCAGGCCCTCGGCGGGGACCTCGCGCGTGCTGAAGCCGATCGCGCCGATCAGCGCGCCCTGCAGCATGGTGATCGCGCCGAGGACGATCACCTTGGACATCAGGTACGCCGAGCGGGAGAGGCCCGTCGCGCGTTCCCGCTCGTAGATCACCCGCTCCTTGATCAGCTCGCGTACGGAGTTGGCGGCGCCGGCGAAACAGGCGCCGACCGCGATGATCAGCAGGACTGTCTGGGCGGTGGCATTGGCTCCGGTTCTGCCGCTGGGCAACAGGTCGTCGCCGAAGTCGATGATCAGGCTCACCGTGCCGAGCACAGCCGGAAGGACCAGCATCAGCCCGACGAAGCCCTTGTCGGACGCGATCACCGACACATAGCGCCGGACCAGCGTGCCGAGCTGCGACATCCACCCCTGCGGCTTGGGCGGGCGCATGGCCTGCGGCGGCGGCATGTGCACCGACTGCGCGGCGACGGCGTCGATGTCCGCGGCGTACATCTGGTAGTGCTGCGAGCCCTTCCAGCGGCCCGCCCAGTCGTAGTCGCGGTAGTTCTCGAAGGCGGAGAAGACGTCGGCCCAGGTTTCGTAGCCGAAGAAGTTCAGGGCCTCCTCGGGCGGGCCGAAGTACGCGACCGCGCCGCCCGGCGCCATGACCAGCAGCTTGTCGCAGATGGCGAGTTCGGCGACGGAGTGGGTGACCACCAGGACTGTACGGCCGTCGTCGGCGAGGCCGCGCAGCAGCTGCATGACGTCGCGGTCCATGCCCGGGTCGAGGCCGGAGGTCGGCTCGTCCAGGAAGATCAGCGAGGGCTTGGTGAGCAGTTCCAGGGCCACGGACACGCGCTTGCGCTGGCCGCCGGACAGGGACGTGACCTTCTTGTCCTTGTGGATGTCCAGCTTGAGTTCGCGCAGCACCTCGTCGATGCGGGCCTCGCGCTCGGCGGCCGTGGTGTCGGCCGGGAAGCGCAGCTTGGCCGCGTACTTGAGGGCCTTTTTGACGGTCAGCTCCTTGTGCAGGATGTCGTCCTGCGGGACCAGACCGATGCGCTGCCGCAGCTCGGCGAACTGCTTGTACAGGTTCCGGTTGTCGTAGAGGACGTCGCCCTCGTTGGCCGGCCGGTAGCCCGTGAGGGCCTTCAGCAGGGTCGACTTGCCGGAGCCGGACGGGCCGATGACCGCGACGAGCGACTTCTCGGGTACGCCGAAGGAGACGTCCTTGAGGATCTGCTTGCCGCCGTCGACGGTGACCGTCAGGTGCCGTGCGGAGAAGGAGACCTCACCGGTGTCGACGAACTCCTCGAGCCGGTCGCCGACGATGCGGAACGCGGAGTGGCCGACGCCGACGATGTCGTTCGGGCCGAGGAGCGCCGTGCCGCCCTTGGCGATCGGCTGGCCGTTGACGTACGTGCCGTTGTGCGAGCCGAGGTCGCGGATCTCGAAGCGGCCGTCGGGGGTCGCGTGGAACTCGGCGTGGTGGCGCGAGACCTGGAGGTCGGAGACGACCAGCTCGTTCTCCAGCGCACGACCGATGCGCATGACACGGCCGAGGGCCAGCTGGTGGAACGTGGTCGGGCTGCGGTCGCCGTAGACCGGCGGCGCCCCCGCGCCACCACCGGGCCCCTGCTGCTGCGGGATCGGCGACTGATGTGCCTGTGGCTGCTGCCAGCCGGCCTGCGGGGCCTGCTGCTGCGGCGCCTGCTGGGCGGCCCACCCCGGGTTCGCGCCCTGGGCGGCGTACGGCTGTTGCTGCGGCTGTGCCTGCGGCGAGGCGACGGATGCGGCGGCACCGGCGAGATTCAGGCGCGGGCCGTCGGTCGCGTTGCCGAGGTGCACGGCCGAGCCGGGGCCGATCTCCATCTGATGGATCCGCTGCCCGTGCACGAACGTGCCGTTGGTGCTGCCGTGGTCCTCGATGACCCAACTGCGCCCGCCCCAGCTGACCGTGGCGTGACGCCAGGACACCCTGGCGTCGTCCAGCACGATGTCTCCCTGCGGATCACGTCCGAGGGTGTATGCCCTGGACGGATCGAGCGTCCAGGTTTGTCCGTTCAATTCCAGTACGAGTTCCGGCACTCCATGCCCCACTGAGTAGTCCCCCGAGTTACCCCCAACACAGGGAGTCTAGGGATGTCGAACATCGTCGGGAACTATTTCAGGCTCGGCCCTCTGACCGAAAGTCGGGCCTTGTGAAGACTGCATCCACACGCATCCACAGGTTCCGTTGACGGGGTTGAAACCGGCCCGGAGAGTGGTAATCCCACGCGAGAGGGACATCGTGGTGGAAGCCGCGCCGCGGATCGGGGGATCTGACGATGAGCATCGACACCGCCGGCCGGCGCGGGAGCCTGCCGTGGGGGGACGCCCTGCTCTCCGCGGTCGCCGCCGTGAGCTGGGCCTTGATCGGCATGACGGGTACGGCCGCGCTCGGACTGCACCTGCTGGAAGCGGACTCGGCGGGCTCGCTCGGGCCGATGACGGCGGCTGTTGTGGCGCTCGGTGCGGGTGGGACGGTCACTCCGTCCGGTGATGTCTCCGCCTTCGGCCTGGAAGGTGCTCAGGCGACGACCGCCATACAGATCACGCCACTCGGTGTGGGTCTGGTCGGGGCGCTGCTGCTCTCCTGGGTCTTCCTGCGTTCCTTGCGCGGGGCGGGAGTTGTGATCGCGTCGGCCGAACTCCTCGTGCGCGCGGGCGCGGTGGTCGCGCTGTTCGTGGCGATGATGGGCGGGCTCGCCTGGGCCGGGCACAGCGTCATCACCATCGACGGCGGCAATCCGGGGCTCGACAGCGTCCCGGAGGGCGGCGGGCTCGGCAATGTGGAGATCCCCGGGATCGGCGACGTCGGGGACATCGGCGGTCTGCTGCCCGACCGGCTCGGGGACCTCGTCGACGCGAACGCCAAGGTGGGCTTCACCGTCGAGACCGTGGCCACCCTGTTCGGCGGCCTGGTCTGGTGTGTCGGCGTGCTGGTGGTCGCCCTGCTGGCCTCGCGCCGCACTCCCCTGCCGCGCGGCTTCGACGTGGTGCACCGGGTGGTGCGGCCTGCCGTGTCCGCGCTGGTCGGCGTGTTGCTGGTGGCGGTCGCGGCCGGGCTCGCGGCGGCGGCGTACGCGGCGATCAGTGACGACCATCCCAAGCGGATCGCGGGCGCGGCTCTGCTCGGCGCGCCCAACGGCGTCTGGCTGGGCATCCCGATCGGCCTGTTCGTCCCCTGGGACGGCAGGGCCACCGGACCGCTGGCCAACTTCCTGCCCGACCCGCTCGACGAGTTCCTGCGCGCCGACTCCGGCCGGTCCGTCACGCTCGGCCGTCTCGCCGAACTGGACGGCAGGGTCTGGCTGTTGGGCTTCGCGGCCGCGCTCATGATGCTTTTCGCGGGCGTACTGGCGGCCGTACGTACGCCATTTGTACGGGATTCGTCTGCCGCCGTTGCCGGGGGTCCGGGCGGTGCGGTTGTACGAGGCCCGGGTGCCCTCGGGTTCGCGGGGCGCTGCGCACTTCGGCTCGGGATCGCGACCGCCCTGGCACTGCCGCTGCTGGCCTGGCTGACGGAAGTGTCGGTGGACGCCTCGCTGTCCGTGCTCGGCTTCGACGCGTTCGGAGCGTCCGTCGAGCTGCGCGGGCAGCTGGGGACGGCGTTGTTGCTGGGTGCGCTGTGGGGTGCGGGCGCGGGTGCCGCCGGGGCCTTGCTCGCGTACGTCTGCGGGGCGGCGGGGCGGCACGCCTCGCCGTGGGCACGGGGTGACGTGGGGGCGGCGCCGGAGACCGGTGCGCCGGTGGGGGGCGGGGCTCAGGATGTACGGGGGGCGCCGTCGGGGCCGTACACGCCGGCCTCTCCGTACCGGCCGCCGAATCCGGACACCAATCCCTATCTGCGGCTGCCGGACGAGACGCGGGAGCCGCGGGAGCCGCGGGACGACGGGCGCGGGACCGAACCTCCCGGTGGCGGTCCTCGGCCGCCCGGTGCCGGTGGGCGGGGGCCGGGCCAGGGGCCCGATGTGTACGGCGCTCCCACCGTGGCCGGGCCGATCACCCCGCCGCCCCGGAGTCCGCGCAAGCGGCCCGGGCCGGGGGCGCGGAACCGGCGGTGGCCGCCGCCTCCGCCGGACGAAGGACCGCCGCCACCGCCTCCGCCGGGGTTCAGGGGTCGCTGAGGCACGCTCCGGAGTGACGTCGGTACTCAAGGTGTACGTCGTCTGAAGGCAACCCAGTGTTCGCCGTCCGCTGGACGGACCTCAGGGGCAAAAGGCACTGCGTGCCCGATACGGTGGACACACCATGAGCGCTTCGCAGACCTCCTCTGACGTCCCCACTCTCCTCGTCAAGATCTTCGGCAAGGACCGGCCGGGCATCACGGCCGGGCTCTTCGACACCCTCGCCGCCTACTCCGTCGACGTGGTCGACATCGAGCAGGTCGTCACCCGTGGCCGTATCGTGCTGTGCGCGCTCGTGACCGAGCCGCCCGCCGGGCTGGAGGGCGGTCTGCGGGTCACCGTCCACAACTGGGCGGAGTCGATGAAGATGCAGGCGGAGATCATCTCCGGCACCGGTGACAACCGGCCGCGAGGTCTCGGGCGTTCCCTCGTCACCGTGCTCGGCCACCCGCTGACCGCGGAGGCCACAGCCCGTATCGCCGGGCGGATCACGGCCACCGGCGGCAACATCGACCGTATCTTCCGGCTCGCCAAGTACCCGGTGACGGCGGTGGAGTTCGCCGTGTCGGGTACGGAACCGGAGACGCTGCGGACCGCGCTGGTGACCGAGTCCGTGGCGCTGGGCGTCGATGTGGCGGTCGTCGCGGCCGGGCTGCACCGGCGGGCCCAGCGGCTGGTCGTGATGGACGTGGACTCGACGCTCATCCAGGACGAGGTGATCGAGCTCTTCGCCGCGCACGCCGGGTGTGAGAAGGAGGTCGCCGAGGTGACGGCGGCGGCGATGCGCGGGGAGCTGGACTTCGAGCAGTCGCTGCACGCGCGCGTGGCGCTGCTGAAGGGCCTGGACGCCTCGGTGGTGGACAAGGTGCGCAGCGAGGTGCGGCTCACGCCGGGGGCGCGCACCCTGATCCGTACGCTGAAGCGGCTCGGCTTCCAAGTCGGGGTCGTCTCGGGCGGGTTCACGCAGGTCACGGACGACCTGAAGGAGCGGCTGGGGCTGGACTTCGCGCAGGCCAACACCCTGGAGATCGTCGACGGGAAGCTCACGGGCAAGGTCGTCGGCGAGATCGTGGACCGGGCGGGCAAGGCGCGGCTGCTGCGCCGGTTCGCCGCCGAGGCGGGCGTCCCGCTGGCGCAGACCGTGGCGATCGGCGACGGCGCGAACGACCTGGACATGCTCAACGCGGCCGGTCTGGGCGTGGCCTTCAACGCCAAGCCGGTGGTCCGCGAGGCCGCGCACACCGCGGTGAACTTCCCCTTCCTGGACACGGTCCTGTATCTGCTGGGCGTCACTCGGGAAGAGGTCGAGGCGGCGGACATGCACGTGGACCAGTGAGCCGCGGCTCGGCGGGGCTGTGCGGGGTCTCTGCTTGGAGGTCTGGGAGGCCTTCGAGGTCTTGAAGGTTTCGTACGTAGGTGAGGGCCCGGCGCCGCTGCGGTGCCGGGCCCTCGGTGTGCCGGTGAGGCTCGATGTGCCGGTGAGGCTCGGGCGGGCCTACTCCGTCGGCGCCCAGTAGTCGAGCAGCGTGCCCACGCCCGGCTCCAGGCTCTTCCAGGAGCCGTGGAAGGAGAGCACGGCGAAGGCGGCGGCGGGGAAGCCGCGGCGGCCCATCCGCTCGCGGGCGTCGCCCTCGCCGCGGCCGGCCAGGATGTCGGCGAGGCCCTGTACGCCGGGATTGTGGCCGATCAGGAGGACGTTCTGCGCGTCGTCGGGGGTCTCGTTGAGCACGGCGATCAGCTCACCGGGCGAGGCCTCGTAGAGCCGCTCCTCGTAGACGGTTTTCGGCCGCTGCGGCAGCTCCTGGACGGCGAGCTTCCAGGTTTCGCGGGTCCGGGTCGCGGTGGAGCAGAGGGCAAGGTCGAAGGGGATGCCGGAGTCCGCCAGCTTGCGTCCGGTGACGGCGGCGTCCATACGGCCCCGGTCGGCGAGCGGACGCTCGTGGTCGGACACCTGTGGCCAGTCGGCCTTCGCATGCCGGAAGAGGACAATCCTGCGGGGTTCTGCGACGCTCATGCGTCCCAGCTTCGCATGAAACACGCCACGAGTCGCAGGGAGTTGACGGCCGGCTCCGCCGGTGTTCCGAAAGTGCGTGCCCCGTCGTCGCTCGTCGTCGCCCGTATCGTCATCCGTCGTCACAGCACCCAGTACAGCAGTGCCTGCCGGACGCCCTCGAACAGGTGCCTGATGGCAGGGTTGCCGCTCGCCGCCTGTGCGTCCGCCGGGTTGAGTATCAGCAGCAGAAGGGTGCCGAAGGCGACCGTGGGCAGGACGAGCGCCCACCAGGGCAGTCGCCGGTCGACGCCACCCGTGGTCGCCGGGTGGGGCCGGGTGTGCGTACGGGCCGACATGCCGCCTCCGGGGGTTCCGAGTGGTCCGTGGGCCGCGTCCTCGCGGCCACACCATGAACCTACGGAATCGCAAGCCCTCAACCCATCCGGTGATCCACCCACTTGACCCTGACCCTCACCCCCTAGGGGATGGTGGGGCTAGCACCACCATGGGCACTCCGGGACACGCTTCCCGGGCCTACCGGGGCCTGGCCGGGCCCACCCGGGACATGGTCGCGTTATCGCGGCATCGCGATCCGCGATCAGGGCTAAGCGATCAAGGCGAAGCGATCGTCGCGATCACGGCGATGACGACGAAGATGGCGAGGAACGCGCCGAAGATGAGCAGCATCTTCTTCTGGCCGTTCTGGGGGTTCGGGTCGAGCACGGGCATGACACTCAGTCTCGCACCCTTCGTCCACCGGGCCCCCGCTGGGGTTGGCCCGGCCTCGGTGGGTCAGCGCGCGGCCGCCTCGTCCTCCACGGTCCGGTCGCGGCCCGCGAGGACACCGGCCACGGTCTGGGGGACCATCAGGGCCGCCATCAGCGCGATCGGCAGGCCCCAGCCGCCGCTGTGCTGGTAGAGGACGCCGACCAGGAGCGGGCCGGGGATCGAGATCAGGTAGCCGGTGCTCTGCGCGAAGGCGGACAGCTTGGCCACGCCCGCGCCGCTCCGTGCCCGCATGCCGACCAGCGTCAGGGCCAGCGGGAAGGCACAGTTGGCGACTCCGAGCAGCAGCGCCCACGCCCAGGCGCCGCCCGCGGGGGCCACGTACAGGCCCGCGTACCCGAGGAGCCCGCAGACGCCGAGCACGACCACGATCGGGCCCTGACGGGGCAGGCGGGTGGCGAGGCGTGGGATCACGAGGGCCAGCGGCGCCCCCAAGGACATGGTGACCGCCATCAATAGCCCCGCCGTGCCCGCCGGGACACCCGCGTCACGGAAGATCTGCGCCATCCACCCCATCGTGATGTACGCGGCGGTGGCCTGGAGCCCGAAGAAGACGGCGAGCGCCCAGGCGGTGGGGCTCCGGGTGATCCGCAGCCCGTCGGGTTCCCGGCGCACGGGCGCACCCGCCCGCTCCGCAGGGGCACCGCTCCCGGAATCGGCACCCCGCGCGCGTACGAACGGAAGCCAGGGCACCACGGCCGCCGCCGCGAGTCCCGCCCACACGGCGAGCCCTGCCTGCCAGCTCCCGCCCAGGACCTCGGTCACGGGGACGGTGACGGCCGCCGCGGCCGAGGCACCGAGGGCGAGCGCCATGGAGTACAGGCCCGTCATGGAGCCCACCCGGTCCGGGAACCAGCGCTTGACGATGACCGGCATCAGGACGTTGCCGACGGCGATGCCCATGAGGGCGAGCGCGCTGGCGGCCAGGAAGCCGGCCGTGCTCCCGGCGTACGGCCGGAGGGCCAGGCCGACGGCGACGGCGAGCATGCCGGCGCAGACCACGGCGGCCGGGCCGAAGCGGCGGGCCAGTCGTGGTGCGGTCACCCCGAAGACGGCGAAGCAGAGCGCCGGTACGGAGGTGAGCAGCCCGGCGACGCTGCCGCTCATGCCCAGCCCGTCGCGCACATCGCCGAGGAGCGCGCCGAGGCCGGTGATGGCGGGGCGGAGGTTGAGGGCGCTGAGGACGATGCCGACGACCAGCAGACGCGTCGTCCACGCGCGCGTGGAGGGCGTTTCGCCCGAGTCCTCTGTGCCCGCGGAGCCGCGCATGAGGCGTAGGGGTGGGGACGTCGTCGTCCGTGTCGTCCGGGTGTCCTCGCTGGCCATGACGCCCATCATAGAATCATGGGATGATTGGTTGTCCACTCTCCCGGCGCCATCGCCGCGGATCACGTGCGAAGGTAACGCCATGCCGCTGAGCCATCCCCGCCGATCGGCGCTGTCCGAGCAGGTCATCGCCGCGCTGCGGAACCAGATCACCTCCGGCGAGTGGCCGGTCGGCTCCCGCATCCCCACCGAGCCGGAGCTGGTCGAGCAGCTGGGTGTCGCCCGCAACACGGTCCGCGAGGCCGTCCGCGCGCTCGCGCACAACGGTCTGCTCGACATCCGGCAGGGTTCGGGCACGTACGTCGTGGCGACCAGCGAGCTCGCGGGCGTGATGCACCGCCGCTTCGCGGACGCCGACCCGGAGCACATCGCCGAGCTGCGCGCCGCCCTGGAGTCGAGCGCCGCGAAGCTGGCCGCCGAGCGACGCACCGAGCAGGACCTCAAGCAGCTGGACGCCCTCCTCGTACGGCGTGCCGAGGCCTGGGAGTCGGGCGACACGGAGGCCTTCGTGACCGCCGACACGTCCTTCCACATGGCGGTGGTGGCCGCCGCCCACAACGACGTCATGACGGCGATGTACGCCGACCTGGGCGAGGTGCTGCGCGACTGGCTCCGCTGGGACGTCGGCGGGGAGCTGACGCCGGGGAGGTTCCTGGAGCACACCCGGCTCGTGGACGCCGTCCGCGCGGGTGACACGGCCTCCGCCGCGGCGGAGGCCGCGGGCTATCCGTTCCAGTGCCGCCCCGGCCGGCTCACGCGGCCTGCCTCTGGTGGCTGACCCACGCCGAGCGGACTTCCTTCCAGCAGCGACCGGTCAGCCGTACGGTCTGCGCGGGCCCTGTCTCCACCGGGGCGCCGTCGCTGTCGAGGTCCCACCAACGGTCGCACTCGATGTGCAGCCGGACGTGGTCCAGGTCCACGTAGGGGTTGTGGCAGTACGCGATCACGTTGGAGCCGGTGACGGTGGTCCAGCAGGACGCACCGAACGGCTCCGGTTTGTCGGCCGCCACGCGCGCGTGGGGCGTCGCCTCGTACGGCAGGGACATCACAAGAGCGACCGCGACGAGCACCGGGGCGAAGCTGCGGCGGGACAGGCGCACAAGGGGACCTCCTCGGCCGTACGGCTGCGGGGCGGTGCACGTCCAGCCTGCGCGGTGGCCGCTCCCCCGCGCCCGCCGGGTGCGCCGAACGGGTGACGCCCCGCTCCCCGCGCGCGGCGGGAAACGGGGCGTCGGCCGCGGCGTTCCCTCAGGGGCGCGGGGCGGTGTCGGCATGCGGCTGCGCCGCATGGGCGCGGCCGGCCACGGACGGGCCGCGGGCTCCGCACGGCCCTTCCGGCGGAGCGATCACGCGCCGATGGCGTGCAGACCGCCGTCCACGTGGATGATCTCGCCGGTGGTCTTCGGGAACCAGTCGCTCAGCAGCGCGACCACACCGCGGCCGGCCGGCTCGGGGTCCTTGAGGTCCCACTCCAGGGGCGCGCGGCTGTCCCAGACGGAGGCCAGCTCGCCGAAGCCCGGGATGGACTTGGCGGCCATGGAGCCGATGGGGCCGGCGGAGATGAGGTTGCAGCGGATGTTCTGCTTGCCCAGGTCGCGCGCCATGTAGCGGCTGGTGGCCTCCAGGGCGGCCTTGGCCGGGCCCATCCAGTCGTACTGCGGCCAGGCGTACTGCGCGTCGAAGGTGAGGCCGACGACCGAGCCGCCGTTCTGCATCAGCGGCAGGCAGGCCATGGTCAGCGACTTCAGGGAGTACGCCGAGACGTGCATGGCGGTGGCGACGGACTCGAACGGCGTGTTGAGGAAGTTGCCGCCGAGGGCGTCCTGCGGGGCGAAGCCGATGGAGTGCACGACACCGTCGAGACCGCCGAGCTCCTCACTGACGATGTCGGCAAGGCGCCCGAGGTGCTCGTCGTTGGTCACGTCGAGCTCGACGACCTTGGTGGGCTTGGGAAGCTTCCTGGCGATGCGCTCGGTCAGCGTGGGCCGCGGGAACGCGGTGAGGATGATCTCGGCGCCCTGCTCCTGGGCCAGCTTGGCGGTGTGGAAGGCGATGGAGGACTCCATCAGCACACCGGTGATCAGGACGCGCTTGCCCTCGAGGATTCCGCTCATGGTGATCAGTGACCCATTCCCAGTCCGCCGTCAACGGGGATGACGGCTCCAGTGATGTACGAAGCGTCGTCCGAGGCGAGGAACCGCACCGTCGCGGCGATCTCCTCGGGCTGCGCGTACCGGCCGAGCGGCACCTGCTGCACGATGCCCTCGCGCTGCTCGTCGCTGAGCACCTTGGTCATGTCGGTGTCGACGAAGCCGGGGGCGACGACGTTGAAGGTGATGTTGCGCGAGCCGAGCTCCCGGGCGAGGGAGCGCGCGAAGCCGACGAGGGCGGCCTTGGAGGCGGCGTAGTTCGCCTGCCCCGGGGAGCCGTACAGCCCCACGACCGACGAAATCAGCACGACGCGGCCCTTCTTGGCCCGCAGCATCCCGCGGTTGGCCCGCTTGACGACGCGGAAGGTGCCCGTGAGGTTGGTGTCCAGGACGGACGTGAAGTCCTCCTCGGACATACGCATCAGAAGCTGGTCCTTGGTGACCCCGGCGTTGGCGACGAGGACCTCGACCGGGCCGTGCTCGGCCTCGATCTCCTTGTAGGCCTGCTCCACCTGCTCGGTGTCGGTGATGTCGCACTTGACGGCGAGGAACCCTTCTTTCCGAAGGGCCTCGGGATCGCCCGAGCGGTACGTGATGGCGACCTTGTCGCCGGCGTCGGCGAACGCGCGGGCGATGGCGAGGCCGATGCCCCGGTTGCCACCAGTGACGAGAACCGAGCGGCTCAACGGATCACCCTTTCGATAGCGGTCTTCCAACCTGTCCGAAACACGTGGCTGACAGGCGGCTTCCCCGAAAACCTATCGGGCCGCTCCACCGCGCGGGCATTCGGGCACCGACAGTGGCGTAGGGGACTCACTGTCGGGTTTCTACAGTCGCGTGCCCGAGCCAGGCCTCGTGCCGGACAGGCGTCAGCAGATCAACGGTCGTCGTCCTCCTGTTCTGCCAGGAGCAGGTCGACTTCGGCCAGGAGCAGGTCGACAGGATCGGGAGCGTCGACGGGAATGTCATACCTCGGCAGATGGCCGAGATCGGATGTGGTGGCCGCTGCCCGGAGGCGGCCACCCCGCTGGGGCGCCGAGACACCCACGGCCTCATCGCCACGTGGCCCACTCACGCCAGTGCCGGGCTCCCGCAGCACTTCTTGTACTTGCGCTCCGAGCCGCACCAGCAGGAGGCGTTTCGTGGCGGGGGCCAGTCGGCCACCTGCCTTCTGCGGGCGAGTTCG
Organism: Streptomyces sp. NPDC002845; assembly: GCF_053591955.1. NCBI lineage: Bacteria > Bacillati > Actinomycetota > Actinomycetes > Kitasatosporales > Streptomycetaceae > Streptomyces > Streptomyces sp. NPDC002845. Next base: position 25,075 of record NZ_JBSFUU010000089.1, read on the forward strand.
GCGGCGTACGCGGACCGGGTGTCCGGCGCATCGGGGGATCCGCCGCTTTCTTCTGCGTGAGCCTCCAGGCCGCTCACCGTCGCATGGCCGACGGCGAGGTGCGTGGCTCCCTCTTCGGACAGCTCCCGTAGCGTGCGTTCGACCTGCCGCCGATGACCGGCATGATCGCTGCCGTAGGCATCCGCCGCCTTCGGCCAGCGTTCCAGGAGCCCGGTGAACTCCTCCGGCGGCCAGTACAGGACACATGTACTCCTCAACGCCGCACCTGCGGGAAGGTTCCCGCCCCGGAGCCTGTCCGGCAGCGCCCTGATCTCACTTTCCAGCGCCTCCGGAGCACCCTCCGCCAATCGCATGAGCCGGAGCGGATCATGCATCTCGTCGAGCGGCGTCGCATGGCCGATGAACGGGGCCGCGCGCCGCTCGTGCAGTGCATCGGCCACCTCGTCCCAGTCGTCGTGCGGCTCACCGAGCAGCCGCCGCACGCGGTGACGTCCGATGACGAGCATCTCGATGTCGTAGTGGTACGGGTCCGCTTCCACCGTGTCGACCGTCACGGGCATACCCGCACCGAGCGCGTGTGTGACGCCGGCCGTGAAGCACTCGGAAGCCGTGGCCCTCTCCTCCCGCGCCTCGAACGCCTCCGCGACGAAGTTCCAGGCGCCCGCGTGCCGGGGGTGCCGCTTACGGAACGCGGTGGCCGCTGCGCGGGCCTCCTCCTCCCGCCCGGCGTCCCACAGCACGTCGATACGGAAGGCGTCCACCAGGTCCGGTTCCTCGCAGCCTCCGCCCTCCGAATTCAGCAGCCGGTCGTAGAGGGCGAGCGCGCGGTCGTACTCGCCCACGTCGCTCCACTCGTCGGCGGCCTCCAGCAGGAGCTCTTCACGGTCCTCGGGATGCTCTTCCGCCAGCCTCTCGCACTCCTGCGCCGCCTTGGCGTGGTCGGCCGACAACGGAGGTGCGCCGGGGCGGAATGCAGGTGCACTCCCGCTCGCCCGTGCCTTATTGCTCTTGCTCTTCTTGCCACTGGTATGGCGCTTGCTGGACATGCTTCCTCAACCTAGCGGCAGGCGGGAGAGACTGACATTCCTCGTCGGAGTGAGCGCACACCGGGGAATCCGTCGGGAGTCACAGGGGCGGAGCCGCCGACTCCGTCCGGATGCGAAGCAGTGTGTCGGCCGGCTCCCCCATTCGGGTGCGCAACTCCGCCCATCACGGTCCGCAGACGGAAGCCGCGCGATGAGGTCGTGGTGGACACCGAAGACGTCCATGGTCGACTGGGCCCCTTGAGGTTCCGCTCGCTCACCCGGCACGTGACGTTCCGACGGTCTGGCCACACGCCGGGACACCCCACGCAACCGAGCCGGCCCACTACCCCGCCAGGACACTGCTGCCGGGGCTTTCGCACGTTTCGGTGCCGGCGACATGCGCCGTACGAATTTCCGGGGAATGCGGCCGGTACTACATGATTCACTGCTTGCGACGGTCATCGTCATTACAGGAGAGCGCGCCGAAGGGATTCCCACCCGTGCCCCACGAAGTCGATCAGTCATTCCTGGCCCTCCCCCTACGCGCCCTCGCCGACGCCGCGCTGGCACGCGCGCGTGCGCTCGGGGCCGAGCACGCGGACTTCCGGTTCGAGCGGGTGCGCAGTGCGGCCTGGCGGCTCAGGGACGCCAAGCCGGCCGGGTCGTCGGACACGACGGACCTGGGGTACGCGGTGCGGGTGGTGCACGGCGGGACCTGGGGGTTCGCCTCGGGGGTGGATCTGACGATGGACGCCGCCGCGAAGGTCGCGTCGCAGGCCGTGGCCATGGCCAAGCTCTCCGCCCAGGTGATCAGGGCCGCCGGGTCGGACGAGCGGGTGGAGCTCGCCGATGAGCCCGTGCACAGCGAGAAGACCTGGGTCTCCTCGTACGACATCGACCCCTTCACCGTGCCCGACGAGGAGAAGTCGGGGCTGCTGGCGGAGTGGAGCGCGCGGCTGCTCGCGGCCGACGGGGTCGATCATGTGGACGCCTCGCTGCTCACCGTGCACGAGAACAAGTTCTACGCCGATACGGCCGGGACCGTGACGACCCAGCAGCGGGTACGGCTGCATCCGCAGCTGACCGCCGTGTCGGTCGACGAGTCCAGCGGCGAGTTCGACTCCATGCGGACCATCGCGCCGCCCGTGGGGCGCGGCTGGGAGTACCTGACGGGCACCGGCTGGGACTGGGACGACGAGCTGGCGCGGATTCCGGGGCTGCTCGCGGAGAAGATGCGGGCGCCGAGCGTCGAGGCGGGGCTGTACGACCTCGTCGTCGATCCGTCGAACCTCTGGCTGACCATCCACGAGTCCATCGGGCACGCGACCGAGCTGGACCGGGCGCTCGGGTACGAGGCCGCGTACGCCGGCACCTCCTTCGCCACCTTCGACCAGTTGGGCAAGCTGAAGTACGGCTCCGAGCTGATGAACGTCACCGGCGACCGCACGGCCGAGCACGGGCTCGCGACCATCGGGTACGACGACGAGGGCGTGGAGGGGCAGAGCTGGGACCTCGTCAAGGACGGGACCCTCGTCGGGTACCAGCTCGACCGGCGGATCGCCCGGCTCACCGGCCTCGGGCGGTCCAACGGGTGCGCGTACGCCGACTCCCCCTCCCATGTGCCGGTGCAGCGCATGGCCAATGTGTCCCTGCGGCCGGACCCCGCCGGGATGTCCACCGAGGACCTGATCGGGAGCGTCGACCGGGGCATCTACGTCGTCGGTGACCGGTCCTGGTCGATCGACATGCAGAGGTACAACTTCCAGTTCACCGGACAGCGGTTCTTCAAGATCGAGAACGGACGGATCACCGGGCAGCTGCGGGATGTCGCGTACCAGGCGACGACCACCGACTTCTGGGGCTCGATGGCCGCGGTGGGCGGTCCGCAGACGTATGTCCTGGGCGGTGCCTTCAACTGCGGCAAGGCCCAGCCGGGTCAGGTCGCGTCCGTGTCGCACGGCTGCCCGTCGGCCCTGTTCCGGGGCGTCAACATTCTCAACACCACGCAGGAGGCCGGGCGATGAGGGCGCACAACGGAATCGGCTGGGGGTCCGGGGGCCCGCGGCGGCAGCCGCTGATGTCACGGTCCCCGGGAAAGCACAGCCTCAACACCACGCAGGAGGCCGGTCGATGAGCGCTGGTACGAACAAGCCGCACGAGATCGTCGAGCGCGCCCTCGAACTGTCCCGGGCCGACGGCTGTGCGGTGATCGCCGACGAGTACTCGACGGCCAACCTGCGCTGGGCGGGCAACGCGCTGACCACGAACGGGGTCACGCGCGGGCGTACGCTCACCGTGATCGCGACGGTGGACGGCAAGGAGGGTACGGCGTCGGGTGTGGTGTCGCGGTCCGCGGTCACCGCCGAGGAGCTGGAACCGCTGGTGCGGGCCGCCGAGGCCGCCGCGCGGGGGGCCGGGCCCGCCGAGGACGCCCAGCCGCTGGTGACCGGTGTTCCCGAGTCGCCCGGCTTCACGGACGCGCCCGCCGAGACCTCGTCCGCCGTGTTCGCGGACTTCGCGCCGGCGCTCGGGGAGGCGTTCGCACGCGCGCGTGGGGGCGATCGCGAGCTGTACGGCTTCGCCAACCACGAGCTCGTCTCCAGCTACCTGGGTACGTCGACGGGGCTGCGCCTCAGGCACGACCAGCCGAACGGGACGCTGGAGCTCAACGCCAAGTCCCCGGACCGTACGCGTTCGGCGTGGGCCGGACGCTCGACGCGGGACTTCAAGGACGTAGACCCCGGGGCGTTGGACGCGGAGCTGGCGCAGCGGCTGGCGTGGGCCGAGCGGCGGATCGAGCTGCCGGCCGGGCGGTACGAGACGCTGCTGCCGCCGACGGCGGTGGCGGATCTGCTGATCTACCAGATGTGGTCGGCGGCGGCCCGGGACGCGGCAGAGGGCCGGACGGTGTTCTCCAAGCCGGGCGGCGGCACCCGCGTCGGCGAGAAGCTGACCGGGCTGCCGCTGACGCTGCGCAGCGACCCGAAGGCGCCGGGCCTGGAGTCGGCCCCGTTCGTGCTGGCGCACTCCTCCGGGGACGACGCCTCGGTGTTCGACAACGGGCTGCCGCTGGCGGCCACCGAGTGGATCCGCGAGGGCGAGCTCAGGCACCTGACGACCACCCGGCACAGCGCGGGCCTCACCGGGCTGCCGGTCAAGCCCGGGATCGGCAACCTGGTCCTCGACGGCGGTGAGAACCGCTCGCTGGAGGAGATGGTCGCGAACACCGAGCGCGGGTTGTTGCTGACCTGCCTCTGGTACATCCGCGAGGTCGACCCGGCGACCCTGCTGCTGACCGGCCTGACCCGTGACGGTGTCTACCTGGTGGAGAACGGCGAGGTCACCGGCGAGGTGAACAACTTCCGCTTCAACGAGTCGCCGGTGGATCTGCTGGGCCGGGCCGCCGAGGCCGGACGCACGGAGAAGACGCTGCCGAGGGAGTGGAGCGACTGGTTCACCAGGGCCGCGATGCCGGCCCTGCGCATCCCGGATTTCAATATGAGCTCTGTCAGTCAGGGCGTATAACCTCGTAGGCGTTCGTAGTCGGCTGTCACCCGACTGCCGGAAGATCATCCAAGGAGACACGAGAACCGTGACGGACATCGTCGACGAGCTGAAGTGGCGGGGGCTGTTCGCCCTGTCCACTGACGAGGACGCTTTGCGCAAGGCGCTCGCGGACGGTCCCGTCACGTTCTATTGCGGCTTCGACCCGACCGCGGCCAGCCTGCACGTCGGCCACCTGGTCCAGGTCCTCACCATGCGCCGCCTCCAGCAGGCGGGCCTGCGCCCGCTGGCCCTGGTCGGCGGCGCCACCGGCCAGATCGGCGACCCTCGCCCGACGGCCGAGCGCACGCTGAACGACCCGGAGACGGTCGCGAACTGGGTGACCCGGCTGCGCGGGCAGATCGAGCCGTTCCTGTCCTTCGAGGGCGAGAACGCCGCGGTGATGGTGAACAACCTGGACTGGACGGCCGGGATGTCCGCGATCGAGTTCCTGCGGGACATCGGCAAGCACTTCCGCGTCAACAAGATGCTGACCAAGGACTCGGTCGCCCGGCGCCTGGAGTCCGAGGAGGGCATCAGCTACACGGAGTTCAGCTACCAGCTTCTGCAGGGCATGGACTTCCTGGAGCTGTACCGGCGCTACGGCTGCACGCTTCAGCAGGGCGGCAGCGACCAGTGGGGCAACCTCACGGCCGGCCTGGACCTGATCCACAAGCTGGAGCCCCATGCCAACGTGCACGCGCTGGCCACCCCGCTGATGACCAAGGCGGACGGCACCAAGTTCGGCAAGACCGAGGGTGGCGCCGTCTGGCTCGACCCGGAGATGACGACGCCGTACGCGTTCTACCAGTTCTGGCTGAACGTGGACGACCGGGACGTCTCGACGTACATGCGCATTCTGTCCTTCAAGTCCCTCGCGGAGCTGGAGGAGCTGGAGAAGCAGACCGAGGAGCGCCCCCAGGCCCGTGCCGCCCAGCGCGCGCTGGCCGAGGAGCTGACGACGCTGGTGCACGGCGCCGGGCAGACGGCCGCCGTGATCGCCGCGTCCAGGGCTCTCTTCGGTCAGGGCGAGCTGTCCGGCCTCGACGACCGGACGCTGGCCGCGGCCCTCTCCGAGGTGCCGCACGTCAAGGTCGCCGAGCTGGCCCCGGTGGTGGACCTCTTCGCCGAGGTCGGCCTGGTGCCGAGCAAGTCGGCCGGGCGGCGCACGGTCAAGGAGGGCGGTGCCTACGTGAACAATGTGAAGGTCGCCGCGGAGGACGCCGTCCCGGCCCGGGAGGACCTGATCCACGGGCGCTGGCTGGTGCTCCGCCGGGGCAAGAAGAACCTGGCGGCGGTGGAGGTCACCGGCGCCTGAGGCGATGGTGCCTGAGGCACTCGCCGTGCGCGTACGAAGGGGGCAGTCCCGTCACGGACCGCCCCCTTCGTCGTACGCCTCGCACTGCTCGTACGCCTCACGCCCTCTGTTTGCCGCCCCGCACCGCCATGTACGCCATGTCGCCCAGGAAGACGATCACGACGGCCGCCGCGAGCTGGAGGCCGTGGCGGCCCCAGTCGATGCCGGGGGTGGCGTCGATGCCGAACAACCGCGCGAGGGCGTTGCCGACGATGGCTCCGAGCATGCCGAAGACGGTCGTCAGCCAGAGCGGGCTGTGCTGCTTGCCCGGAATGATCGCCTTGGCCAGCAGGCCCAGCACGAATCCCACAATGATCGCCCACAACCAGCCCATGACTGCCTCCTCGTACGGCTCCACGTGAGCATTACGCCCAGTCTTGAGGGGTACCACATACGGTGCATGTCGGGCAGGGCCGTACGGGGTACGGCGCAGGCCGTCCGCTCCTTGTGCGAGGTGCCCCGGTCTCGTGGGCGGCGCAGTCGCGGCGTAACGTGGTGCCTGTTCGGGCCCCTGTTTCCCTGACCGGGTTCGGGCCGGTGCGGGCAGGGAGCGTCCGATGCAGGCGGGTGGTGGAACGTGATGCGGAAGCAGAGCAACAGCCAGGTCTTCCGGATCACCGGAGCCCGGCAGGGGCTGGCCGACGACGTACGCGGCCGGCAGCGGCGCTATGTCATCTCGATGTCGATCCGCACGCTCGCGGTGATCGCCGCCGCGGTCCTCTGGAACGTCGAACGGCACGTCGCGGTCGTCGCGCTGGTGCTCGGGGTGCTCCTCCCCTACATCTCCGTGGTCATCGCCAACGCGGGCCGCGAGAACGCGCCCTCGCTGCCCTCCACGTTCGTCTCGGTCCCGAACCGCCCCATGATCACGCCGCCCCGGTCCGACGGGTCCGGGGGCGACGCGGAATCCGTCGCGGAGGATGTGCCGGGCGAACCCGCGGCGGGTGTGCGGAGCGAGCCGCGCGAGCGTTCCTGACCTCCGGGGAACCGTTCCTGACCTCCGGGGATGCGGCGGAAGCGGAATGCAGCCGACCTCCAAGCTCAAGAAAAGCTCAGATCAATCGTGCTGTTCCGGTGCCCGGCGGAGGGTTACCCGTGACATACTTCGTACGCGCTCCGCATCCCCCGTCGGAGCGACAGACCGACGCCGGGCAGCTCCCCCCGTGGCTGCTCGGCGTCGCCTTTGTGGGCGGTGGCGTCGGCTTTCCGCCGAGCGGCTAGGGTCGTGGGCGTGATGCTCAGCGTTCCCGGCTCAGGTCCGTCCTCCCCGTCTTCGCCGATCTGCTCCGCCAAGGGCTGTCGTGCCGACGCCGCGTGGGTGCTCGCCTGGAACAACCCCAAGTTGCACACCCCGGAGCGGCGCAAGACCTGGCTGGCCTGTGAGGAACACCGCGAGCACCTGTCCCAGTTCCTCGGCGTACGCGGGTTCCTGAAGGACGTCGTGAAGTTCGAGGACTGGGAAGAGGAAGAGCCGGAGGCCTGAACTCCCGGCCCCCTAGAGCCTGTCCCTAGCCGCCGATCGCCGACATCGGGCGGTCCGGCTGCAGGAACGTCGGGTCGTCGAGGCCCGAGCCCGCCTTCTTGCCCCACATGGCGATGCGCCAGATGCGGGCGATCTCCTCGTCGGGGGCGCCGGAGCGCAGGGCGGCCCGCAGGTCGGTCTCCTCGCGGGCGAACAGGCAGGTGCGTATCTGGCCGTCGGCCGTGAGGCGCGTACGGTCGCAGGCCGCGCAGAACGGGCGGGTGACCGAGGCGATCACGCCGACGCGGTGCGGGCCGCCGTCGACGACCCACCGCTCGGCCGGTGCGGAGCCGCGCTCCTCGGAGCCCTCGGGGGTGAGATCGAAGCGGGTGCGCAGCGAGGCGAGGATGTCGCCGGCGGTGACCATGCCCTCGCGCTTCCAGCCGTGCTGGGCGTCGAGGGGCATCTGCTCGATGAAGCGCAGCTCGTAGTCGTGCTCCACGGCCCAGGCCAGCAGGTCCGGGGCCTCGTCCTCGTTCAGGTCGGGCATCAGGACCGAGTTGACCTTGACGGGGTTCAGGTCGGCGGCGCGGGCGGCTTCGAGGCCGTCGAGGACGTCCTGGTGGCGGTCCCTGCGGGTGAGCGTCTTGAAGACGTCGGGGCGGAGCGTGTCGAGCGAGACGTTGACCCGGTCCAGGCCCGCCGCCTTCAGGGCCGTCGCCGTGCGCTTCAAGCCGATGCCGTTGGTCGTCAGGGACGTCTGGGGGCGGGGATCGAGGGCCGCGACGCGCTCCACGATGCCGACCAGGCCGGGGCGCAGCAGGGGCTCGCCGCCCGTGAAGCGAACCTCCTGGATGCCCAGCGTCCGCACCGCTATGTCGATGAGGCGGACGATCTCGTCGTCGGTGAGCAGGTCTGGCTTGGCCAGCCACTGCAGGCCCTCCTCGGGCATGCAGTACGTGCACCGCAGGTTGCACCGGTCGGTCAGCGAGACCCTCAGGTCGGTGGCCACTCGGCCGTAGGTGTCGATGAGCACGTGGGCCCCCTCCCTCGAGCGGATCACAATTCCCAGACATCTGCGAGCCTACGTGACCGCACTGACAACGACACGGGCCCCGTTCCCACAAGACGGATGCTGTTGGCGAATCCAGTGCGGGTGGGGGCTGTCGCGGAAGCGTAAACACATCGGACCGAAGTGTTCACGCTTCCGAGTCGGGCACCGCCACACATGGTCCACTCGTCGGTCCGCCCACGCCACAGGCCGGACTTCGCCAACAGCGTCACAAGACGCGGCGCGGGGCCGCCGTAGAGATCTACGACGGCCTCGCGCACCGCGAGAGATGACGCGCCCGGGGTCAGTGGGCGCCGGTGCCCGTGAGGGACCGCACCTCCAGCTCGGCGTACTTGCCGGTGTCGGGCTCCTCCTTGGACAGGATGGTGCCGAGCCAGCCCAGCAGGAAGCCGACCGGGATGGAGATGATGCCCGGGTTGCGCAGCGGGAACCAGTGGAAGTCGACGTCCGGGAACATCGACGAGGGGCTGCCCGAGACCACCTCGGAGAAGAGGACGAGCACCACGGCCGTGGTCAGACCGCCGTAGATCGACCACAGGGCTCCCTGGGTGGTGAACCGCTTCCAGAAGAGGCTGTAGAGGATGGTCGGCAGGTTCGCGGAGGCCGCGACCGCGAAGGCGAGGGCGACCAGGCCGGCCACGTTCAGGTCGCGGGCGAGCGCGCCCAGGCCGATGGAGACGACGCCGATGCCGACCGTCGCCAGCCGGGCCGCCCGGACCTCCTCCTTCTCCGTGGCTTTGCCCTTCCTGATGACGTTGGCGTAGATGTCGTGCGCGAACGAGGAGGACGAGGCCAGGGTGAGGCCCGCGACCACCGCGAGGATCGTGGCGAAGGCCACCGCCGAGATCACGGCGAGCAGGATGGCGCCCCAGGCCGAGTCGACGCCGCCGATGTGCAGCGCGAGCAGGGGTGCGGCCGTGTTGCCCGCCGGGTTGGACTCGATGATCTCTTCCTGCGAGATGAGCGCGGCGGCGCCGAAGCCGAGCGCGATGGTCATCAGGTAGAAGCCGCCGATGATGCCGATCGCCCAGTTCACGGACTTCCGGGCGGCCTGGGCCGTGGGCACCGTGTAGAAGCGGATCAGGATGTGCGGCAGACCGGCGGTGCCGAGGACCAGCGCGATGCCGAGCGAGATGAAGTCGATCTTGGTTGTGGTGTCGATGCCGTACCTGAGTCCCGGCTCCAGGAAGGCGGCGCCCTTGCCGCTGTTGTCGGCAGCCGTGCCGAGCAGGTCGGAGATGTTGAAGTTGAACTTCAGCAGCACCAGGAAGGTGATCAGGATGGTGCCGCCGATGAGCAGCACGGCCTTGACCATCTGGACCCAGGTGGTGCCCTTCATGCCGCCGATGGAGACGTACACGATCATCAGGACGCCGACGAGGGCGACGATGAGGATCTTGCCGGCGTCGGAGGTGATGCCGAGCAGCAGCGAGACGAGGATGCCCGCGCCCGCCATCTGGGCCAGCAGGTAGAAGATCGACACGACGATCGTGGAGGTGCCCGCGGCCGTACGGACCGGACGCTGGCGCATGCGGTACGCCAGGACGTCGCCCATGGTGTAGCGGCCGGAGTTCCGCAGGGGTTCGGCGACCAGGAGCAGGGCCACCAGCCAGGCGACCAGGAAGCCGATGGAGTACAGGAAACCGTCGTACCCGTAGAGGGCGATCGCGCCCGCGATGCCGAGGAACGACGCCGCGGACATGTAGTCACCGGAGACGGCGAGTCCGTTCTGGAAGCCGGTGAACTGGCGTCCGCCCGCGTAGAAGTCGGCAGCGTCCTTCGTCTGGCGGCCCGCCCAGACCGTGATGAATAGGGTCCCGATGACGAACGCCAGGAACAGGGAAATGATCAGCGGTCTGTGCTCGCTGGCCTCGTTGGCGGCCAGCTGCACCTGCTGCACCTGCTGAACCTGGGTGAGTGTGAGACTCATGCGTCGGCCTCCATGCGGGACTTGATCGCCTCAGCCTTGGGGTCGAGCTTGGCGGCGGCGTGCCGCGCGTACCACCAGGCGATGAGGAACGTGGTGACGAACTGGGCGATACCGAAAACGAACGCGACGTTGATGTTGCCGAACAACTTGGCGCCCATGAAGCCGCCCGCGTAGTTGGAGAGCAGGACGTACAGCAGGTACCAGGTGATGAAGCCCACGGTCAACGGGAAGGCAAAGGAGCGGTGGGAGCGGCGCAGTTCACCGAACTCCGCGCTCTTCTGCACCTCGAGGAACTCCTCGGTGGACGGGAGCTTGCGTTCTGCCTTCGAGGGGGGCGGTGCGTCGGTTGCCACGGAGTCTCCTCGCGTTGCGGGTGCGGTTACGACGGTGGATGGGGAATTGTGGGGGGTTGTGGATCTATGAGGGGTTGGGGACGGGTCGGGAACGGACATGACGGGCTATGACCTCACAGTGATCTGGGTCACGCGGACCGGGTCGCGATGCCAGGTTCCCCGGGCGTGATCCCAAAGGGTGCTCGACGGTGCTCGGGCTCCCTGCTCAACGTCACGGCGCCGCGCGGGGACCGGTTCAACCCGGTGCGTTTCTTTCGTAAGTCGGCACGACGCGACGCCCGATTGAGGGGTCTCCCTATTCTTCGGACGTCATCCCTCCAAATCCCTTCAACTCATTGCTGGCCAGGGAGGACGAGGGATAGCTTCGGGCTGCACCACCCCGTCATGTACCTGCCCGGACAGCACCTGTTCCGGGCGGGTCGTCGTTTCCGGATGATGTGGAGACCCCATGGCTCATCTGCGCTCTCGCCGCCGTCTCGCGCTCGCGGTGCCGGTCGTCCTGTCGCTGACCGCCTCGCTCGGCTTCCTGCCGGGAGTGGCCTCGGCGGCCGCCCCGCTCGCCGAGCCCGCCGCCGCGACCGCAAAGGGCCCCGACCTCACGTACGTCGTCAACACCAAGGCGAATGCCCGCACGATCTCGTCGGTGAAGAAGGCGATAGCCGCGGCGGGCGGCTCCGTCGTCGCGACGTACGGCAAGATCGGCGTGATCGTCGTCCACTCGGCCAACCCGGACTTCGGTGCGCGGATGCGGGCCGTGCGCGGTGTGCAGTCCGCGGGTGCGACGCGGACCGCGCCGCTGGTCGCCGCCGGTACGACCGAGGTGGGCGCCGCGGACTACCTGTCGGCCGCGGAGGCCGCCAAGGTGAAGGCCGCCTCGGCCGAGGTCCCCGGAAGCGAGCCCCTCGAGGCCGACCAGTGGGACCTGCGCGCGATCGGCGCCGACAAGGCCGCGCAGATCAACCCGGGCAGCAAGAAGGTCACCGTCGCCGTCATCGACACCGGCGTCGACGACACCCACCCGGACCTCGCCCCGAACTTCTCCGCGTCCCAGTCCGCCAACTGCGTCAGCGGTGTCGCGGACACCAGCGAGGGCGCCTGGCGCCCGACCGCCGGCGCCCCGGGCGACTACCACGGCACACACGTGGCCGGATCGATCGCCGCGGCCCGCAACGGGACCGGCGTGGCCGGTGTCGCGCCCGGCGTGAAGGTGTCCAGCATCAAGGTGAGCGAGCCGAACGACAGCCTGTTCTACCCGGAGAGCGTCGTCTGCGCCTTCGTGTTCGCCGCCGACCACGGCGTGGAGATCACCAACAACAGCTATTACATCGACCCGTGGCTCTACAACTGCCTCGACGACCCGGACCAGAAGGCCATCGTCGACGCGGTCAACCGGGCCCAGAAGTACGCCACGAAGAAGGGCACCCTGCACCTGGCCTCCGCGGGCAACTCCAACCACGACCTCGACTCGGACGCGATCGTCGACACGACCAGCCCCGATGACTCCACCCCGGTCGAGCGCACCATCGACCCGCACGAGTGCTTCGACCTTCCCACCCAGCTCCCGGGCGTCGTCACGGTGAGCGCGACCGGCGTGAACAACCTCAAGTCGTTCTACTCGACGTACGGCTACGGCGTCGTCGATGTCGCGGCCCCGGGCGGCGACAGCCGCTACCAGATCCCGGACACCCCGTCGCAGAACGGCCGTGTCCTGTCCACCATGCCGAACGGTGAGTTCGCCTTCCTGCAGGGCACGTCGATGGCGGCGCCGCACGCCTCGGGTGTCGCCGCGCTGCTGAAGTCCAAGCACCCGTGGGCGACGCCGGCGCAGTTGCAGTGGATGCTCAAGGCCCAGGCGGACAAGACGGCCTGCCCGGAGTCCTACGACCAGGACGGCGACGGCACGCCCGACGCGTCCTGCGTGGGCGGCAAGTGGGTGAACGGCTTCTACGGGTACGGCATCGTCAACGCGCTCAAGGCCGTCAATTGACATGCTCCTCGCCCTGAAGGGCGAGGATTCTGGCCTTCCCGACTGGTTGCTGTGCCGCTACGCGGCGCGGTTTCCGGTCGGGAATCCATGGCTTCCTGCTTCTTCGCGCTGTGCCAGAACGGGTTCTGGTCTTACTGGCGCTCCACAGGCCGATGCCGCCAGTCCGGCGGCCGTTCTGACATTGATCGCGGCGTTGATGTCCCGGTCGTGGACAGTGCCGCAGGCGGAACAGGTCCACTCCCGGACGTCGAGAGGTTTGGGCCCGTCCACGGCGCCGCAGGTGGAGCAGGTCTGCGAGGTCGGCTCGAACCGGCCGATCCTGATCAGGGTGCGCCCGTACCGCGCGGCTTTGTACTCCAGCATGTTCACGAACTGCGACCAGCCGGCATCGTGAACGGACTTGGCCAGCTTCGTGCGCGCCAGTCCCGTCACCGACAGGCTCTCCACGGCGACCCCTTGGTTCTCGGAGACCAGCCGGGTGGAGAGCTGGTGGTGGAACTCTTTGCGCGCGTCGGTGACCCTGGCGTGGGCGCGGGCGACCCTCACCCGGGCCTTCCCGCGGTTCCTCGATCCTTTCTGTTTGCGGGACAGCTCGCGCTGGGCCTTCTTCAGCTTCTTCTCCGCCCGACGCAGGAACCGGGGGGAGTCGATCTTCTCGCCGGTGGACAGGACCGCGAAGTGCGTCAGGCCCAGGTCGATACCGATGGTGCGGCCGGTGTCGGGCATCCGGGCGTGGTCGGCGGCGGGGTCGGTTTCGATGACGAAGGACGCGAAGAACCTGCCCGCGCTGTCCTTGATCACGGTGACCGAGGTGGGGACGGCGGGCAGGGCACGGGACCACTTCACCTTCACCGCGCCGATCTTCGGCAGGTCGAGTCGGCCGCTCTCGGTGAGGGACCAGCGGGCGTTGGCGGTGAACCGGACCGACTGCCGGGCATCCTTACGGGACTTGAAACGGGGCACACCTGCCCTGGCGCCCTTGCGGGTGCCCT